>CAZLPE010000008.1:11504-37477 GCA_964561325.1 uncultured Flavipsychrobacter sp. | reverse complement strand
AAGCGCTATCTTTGGGCTAATAAACATAATCGCCTTGACTACACCTTTCCATTTTATAATAGATACTGAAGAAGAGCTAATACTGCAACGACAGTATTATACCGACCTGCTTTCTTCTGCTACTGATAAGAAGCAAAAACTGCTCAAAGAGCTATCGGCCCTGGAAGCAGCAACTGCGAACTGTACAAAAATGATCGACAGGATTGACCGGCATCTTGAAGAAAAAGGAAATTCAGGAGAATTCAGGAATTCCCCTACTCCAACAACGCCAACAGTAAAGACGCAAACGATACAAAAACCTGTATATCCAGAAAACGTAACTTTCAATGCGAATAGACTTTTTGTAGAAGACGGTTTTACCGCTATGAATGGCAGCATGCAACACAAAAACGCTACCGATAATTACGAACCACAGCTAATTAAAGTAGCCAAAGCTGAATATGCACTAACGCGAATAGGAAAAGAAGCTACAACCAGAGAAATGCTTACCCTACTACTGCAGAGAGACCCTGAGTTGCTGAAGCGAGACAACACAACTTTCGACAAATTTCAGAAAGCGCTATCTGCCACACTGGTACAGAAAGCCAGCGCACAAAAAACCTTCTACCATACAAAAACTAATGATGGGGTAAAATATGGTTTGATTGCCTGGCGCAATAAAAACCCAATGGCATAAAGCTCAAAAACTACTGATATTCAAAATGAATGTACGATTGTTTGCCACTTATATCGGTAATTTGTCTTTGCACTACCACGTACTTATCTGTATTCAGCATATAAGTGTTAGCAAAAATAGCGCGCGTACCTCTACTGTCGGCATAGAATAAAGTATCAAGATCTAAATTTCGTTGTAGCCGAATTGGGTGTAACCAATTGTATTCGGAAAATTGCGCATTGGAAAATCGAATAGCACATTCCATTATCCAGACGCTTATATCCTCTGAATACAAGTAATTTTTTGTGCCTGAAAATTGTCGAGATGGACCATTGTTGTAGACGTATTTGCAATGCACATCTGTGTTATATGTACCTGCGCTACCCGTAAACAAACTATCGTATATAACAGTGTCTGCAACCCTGTAGAAATTGTAGTTCAGTCCGTCGGTTGTGGTTGTTACGATTCCAGAACTTAGATCATAAGTAACATTACCAAGATTATAAAGCTTAGTGGTGTCTTTACTCACGCTTTTTAAACCTGTTAAAGTTTGTTCTGACGATGTAGGATAGCTCTGTAGCAAAAAATCGACTTTGGAAACTGTATCTCCGCCCACTATTACATAATACCCTTTAGCAAAACCGGCTCCAATAGTCTGGTTTGCGCCATTTATTGCGGCTACTGTAATATGGTGGGTAGTATCGGTACCGGTTATGAATCCCCTATCCCCCATTTTCACATCAAAAACATATAGAGATAGGTCAGCTTTCTGAAATACCACCCTGTTCAGTACTCTGCTCGGTATAATCTGTGTCTTACACCTGTTGCACGAAGAAACAACAAGCATAGTAATAATGGCCAGGGCGATATTTACAAATTTCATAATAATAGTTTTTTAGGGGACTGTGCAGTATATTTATCCCAACCATTATCAAAAACAGCGCCATTTGTTAAAATACCTTAAAAATCAGTAGTTGCTACAGCGTATACGTAGACAACAATAACTAACGCTAAGGCTGTTATTAGCCATTTGCAAGCTCAAAATCATTAATCACCTTGTATATATCCTTTACATTGTTTTCCCAGGTATGCGAGGCTGCAAATGCCCTTCTACGAGCTTGCAGCTCGGGGCTATTCATTCCAAGGGCTATATCTATCAGTTCTAAGTAGTCCTCTTTGCTTGCCGCAAGGTAGGTATACATACTAAAAATACTCATAGCTTCTGTTTGGGTTGCCACTACAGGCTTACCCATTGCAAGGTATTCATCTATTTTACGCGGATAATTACCTATTGTTACCTCATTAACAATCTGTGGATTAAGGCATACATCAAACGAATTGATGTATGCAGGCAAGGTAGCCGGAGGCTTTGAACCAAGAAAATGAATGTTTTTGAGACTGTGTAACTTACTTTTTTTAAAAACTTCGTCTTCGGGCCCTACTAATACTATACTCCATTCTGGCTTGCTGTGCGCTATATAAGCGAGCAACTCTATATCGAGCCTTATACTTTGCAGCGCGCCAACATACCCTATTACAGGCTTTCTGATATCAGCAACGTCGGTTGGGATTGCGCTATCTTTAGGATTGGTAAAAATATCGAGGTCGCACCCCTGCCCTACGTAGTACGAACGCTTATTATATTTACCGCAATAGTTAGCAAGATAGGTAGAATTAGCCATGCATAAATCGCTTTTGGCTATCAATTCAGGCTCCAGTTTTGTTCCATGAAACTTCCAGTAATCTACCCCAAGCATATAATCTCTGGAGTAATAAATACTCACTTTAGGCTTCAAATATTCTTTCAGGTAAAACGACCTAAACATATCATTATCATTGAAAAGAATATAGTTTTTGAACCCGAGTTGATTAACTGCCGCAAGTATTGATTGCGACAACTTCCTGTTGTTTATTTTATTTATATAATTGAAAATACCCCGGCTTTTTAGCCAATTGATAGACTCCACCAGACGATCGGGATATAAATTCCACAAATTTTCCTGTATTTTTTCCAGACCGTTTTGCTTACCTGCAATAATATCAAGACGTTTTTGAATCTTGGGATCAGACTTCTGGCGTAGTTTTGTAATACGATCAAGAGGTGGATTAACAAAAAGCACCCTGTTGCGCTTGCAAAATTCGAGCGCAATATTCTTGCAATTTCCGCCCAAATCCATATCCCAAGCCTGCTGCCCCACCATAATGATGTCGCGGTTTTTTATCTCATCATTTTGCATCGTCTGATATTCCGTTTTGTTGGTTGTCAATCCGCATTACTATCACCAATAATGCAACAGCAAGATAGAACAATATATTTGAAGGATATTGCACCAGCGCCTCCTGAGGATAGTTGCCTATGTGGTAGGCAAAAACAATAAGTATCATAGCCAGGCAATACGACTTCAGTTCCGGGTCTTTGATCCGGTAGTAGTTATTGATACCGGTTTTTAAAATGGTGAACATCAATAACAACATAATGAACAGCCCCACCCACCCTAATTCGACAGCTACACGCACATATCCACTATCGGGCGGGAAGTGAGCCAAATAGGAATTTGGAGCGAATTGAAGCCCCCATTTGCCCGTAGCGCCGAGCCCACCGCCCAATGGATGGCTAATAATATAGGGCTGTATCCGCTTTTGGTTGATCTTCCGCAGGTTGAACGAAGCATCGTCTGAAGGCTTAAAAGCCGACTGAAAACGATACAATGTATAGTTGGATGTGGGTATGTAAATAATAATAATAAAAATAACGCCCATAGCCGCCATTAATGTCATCACCTTCTTATTGTATTTAAGAATAGAGAATATTAGCAGCGCAGCTGGTATCAATACATAAGCGCCTCTGGTGCCCGAATACAGCATTGAGGTAACGTAAAAATACATAAATACTACCAGCAATATCTTTTTACGCACAGATAAAGGTCCGGTTAATAACCCTATACACAACAAGCTACTAACCACCATGTTATAAGAAAAAGCAACCGGATCAGAGAAGATAGAAAACTTACGCCATACGCCACCAATGAAAAGAAGATTTTCGATATACGGATCTGAATGTAAATAGGCGTCCTCGAAACCAAAAAAACCAATATGCTGCTGTTTATAAGCATACAAGGCAGCAAAAAATGACAAGCCCAACCACAGTTTGATAATAATTTTTACAAATTCTTTAGTCCGGATGTTGTACACAAACACAAAGTAATTGAGCATTGCCAATGCCACGCTACGAACAGTATACACCCAGGCAAGTCGTGACTCTGCGCTGGGGTTAGCAACTTCAATTAAGTTGTACCCTATCCAAATCAATACCATTGTTGATACCGAACCTTTGAACATACGCCAGTCCGGCGTTTTCTTTTGCTGTATAAATATGCCCAGTATAAATAACCCTTCGAGACCGTCCATTAAAGTGCCCATCGGAAAATCTATTCCTATCTTATACATAAGCATGATAAAATAGGCCATAACTATGTACATCGGTATGCTTAGGCGTGGGTACAATAAAAAGCACACAAGTATTGGTATGCCAAACATAGCGCCCAGAAGTAGTATACCCACCTTTAAGCCCCCAATAGCAATGCAAACACCAACTACGGAACACAATAAAAACAACATGAAATACCCCAACGGACTGGCCAGCTTCTGAACCAGTAAAAAACTCCGCAGGCTCCATTTGGGGCTGGGTTGTTTTTTTCCGGCAAGCGTAGAGTCGGGTATAATCAAGCCTTTACTCATTATAAAAACAGCAACTTGATAAAAAAATAAAAAACGCTTACAAATGCTATCACCAACGCTACGGTTCGCGTTATTCTGTTTGTGCGTTCTTGTGCAGATTCCCGTATAGCCATAGAATTACTTCTTTACTTCGTGTATAGAGGAACTATTGTAATGCTGCGTGGCTACCGATATTTTATTGGCCTTCTTAGCTTGCAAAAGCGAGATGACCTGAAAAAAAACAAATTTTGGAATGTTAATCAAGGACTTCAATATTCGCTTATCAGGCTTTGCGTGAAAAATTGCAATCATAAATCCTACTATAAAAAGCAGGAATGCAATAATCCATGAGATTACGGCAATCTTACTTATAAAAAGGCTGGCTATTAGGCAGAACATAGACAGTATTATAAATATAAACAAAGGCGGCCGCAACAAAATCAGTCCGAACAATGCTTTGTTTCTATCCAGACTGGTGAGCCCGTCTGCAAGAATGCTGAATCCGAATTTGAAATATCTGAACCAGGTATTTATCCACCGCGCTCTTTGTTTTACCAATTGATCTGAACGCGATGTTTTTTCGTCATACACCACAGCATGTTCATTAAAGGCAATACGATACCCCCTACTCACTAATTCTTTCTGAAGTATTTTATCAAACCCAGCGCCTGTAATATCCTGATGTTCAAGGCATTCTCTATACACCTCTGTTGTAAAAGCCATGCCAGAACCTGCTAATGTAGCCGACGACCCAAGCCTGAACAATGCTTCGCCATCGTAAAAATGATAATAGATATCGCGCGATGCATCGAGGCAAGCATAGGTAGTATCCAGATTTTTAGCCTTGCGTATGCCTTGCACCGCCTTAAAACCATGCGCAAATGACTGATCTAACTCGTGCAGATAATCTGGCTCTACAAGATTGTCGCTATCTATTATTGTAAGAATATTATGGTTGCGTTTAAAATGCCTGATAGCATAAAAGTGAGATCGGGTATTACTTGCAAGTGTCTCCGGCGGCCGTAACACTACTACGCGCGGATCGGCAAACTTCAATTTGCTTACATCGCACTTATCTGCCACAATATAAACGATATAATTCTCGTAATCCAACTTCAAAATCGACTCAATCACCGGCGGTAATGTATGCGTTTGTTCGTAGGCAGTAACGATTATGGCATAGTCATTCTCTTTAATTTTATGGCTTGCTATTTTTCTTGTTGGCTTTTTGGCTATTGAATAGAACAGAAATAATATAAATGGCAGAACGAGATTATACCCCATCAAAACCTGAAAGGCAATCCAAAATGCATGCAATAATACTAATGCCATAAACGCAATTTTACCTAAAAGTACCTATCTAAATTACTGATTTTTAGCAGATTAAGCTCCACTATCCCGTAACCTTATTCAACACCCATCCGATGAATTTACTTTCTAAACTTTTCAAATATAGTATTTGTTCCTTCATTTCATGCGTAATGGTTGTATTAGCTTCAAAAACGCTGAGTACCCTGTCTGCCACTACTATCCACTCTTTAGACTGGTTTAGCGTAGATAGAGCGGAAGCTTCAATTAAGATAATATCAAACGCATCTTTAAGCTCGAGCAACTTCTGATTTATCTCGTATTCGTTATTAATTTCAAACAATGAAATGTCGCAACCGTAATTACCTAAAACAGAAATATTACTTTCTTCAACCAACTGATATAGACTTGTTTTACCCATCAGGTAATCCTCAATAAAAAATTTTGGTTGCGTCATTTCTGTAATTGCTGAGTGCAGAAAGTTACCGTCTATCAGCAGTATTTTCTTATTCATCATCTGATAAGCGCTTACCAGACTCAACGAAAAAAGGGTTTTCCCCTCCCCTTCTACAAGACTGGTTATCACCAGATTACGACCACCCATTAGGGCCATATTAATTTCGAAACGAGCGCTACGGATTAGCTTTTTAAATTCTGCATTGGATGGGTTTACCGGCGCAGCGCCTGCAAGTTTCTGTAAATCGCCGCCCGCAGTGCGCATCAGTTTATTCATACCGCTACTGAGTGCGTTTTCGGGATCAATTGACCACAATTTTTGAATATCAAGAAACGAGCTTTTGATAACAGGTAAAAAACCAAGCACACGCATATCGGTCTTTACAGCCAGCTCGCTCGGATTCTTCACTGAATGATCGAGATAAAATAATACAAACAGTACAAAAACATACAAAGCAAAGCTCACCACACCGCTTAACGCAACCAGAATTACTTTTTTCGATGGCTGTTTTGTGCCGGGTAGCGCCACTTCTATTTGCTTAATGCGTACCGACGCATTAAGATCCATACTTGTTTGATTGAATTTCTTCAATATCTCTATGTATTCTTGACCGGCTACAGATATTTCAGACTCATAAGACTGAATAACAGCTTCATTGGGCACCAATACATCCAACCTTCGATTGAGATTAGCAATTGCGCCTTTCAGCGAATTAATACTATTTTTCGCCAATTCCAGCTCCACCTCAAGCTTCAATTTTTGAGCTACAAGCCCCTCCTTCGAATTCAATGGCGTAACAATATACTTATCCGCCGACTGCGCAATTTTCTGGTTCAGGGTTTCCTTTACCGCATCTATTTTAGCTTTAACAGCTTTGTCAAAATTACTCTTGATATAGGCGTCATTGAGTGCATTTAGTTGTTCTTGAGTATTGACAATTTCTTTATTTATCCCCTCTAAACTGCTTTCGAGGTACTTTTTTTCATGCTCGCTAAACTTCGAATCAATATTGCGAATAGCTCCGGAATTGGCCTGCACCTCTTTTTCAGCCAATTCCAGTTTAGTTTCGTAGTCTGCTATTTGTCCGTACAGGCTGCGGGCTTGCTCGTTAAGATTAAGTACGCGCTTTTGAATTTTATAATTTTTCAGATGATCCATCTTTTGATTAAGCGAATCCTTCTTTTTAATCAATAAATCACTCAAATAATCTATTGCCTTCAACTCATTTTGCTGAGTTATAGACGAATAATAATTAATAAACTCTGTGCTGAGCGTATTAATGACAAATGCCGACAACTGTGGATTCTCTGACTCGTATTCGAGATCGATGAAGTCGCTGTTATCTATCCTATATATTTTTACCTTGTTTTTCAATGCCTCAAAATCAAACTTCATTGATTTGAGCACCTCATTCAATCCCTTTTCGTCATTATCGTATAGTGATAGCGGTTGATGGTTGGCATATTTTTTAGAATAAACATCCACCGCATGTTTGCGCGCGCTTTCGTTAAGGTCGTTCATTAAACCAGAAGGCTTCCTGAATTGTTCCGTACTGGTTAATTCGTGTAAAATCAGTTTGTACGATACCTGATCGAATACAGTTTTCAACTGTAGCGTTTGGATAAGATTGCTAAATGTTTGATTTATTTTAGACTCCTGTTGGCTTTCCCTGTCAGACAATAATTGCTGAGAACGATCTGTAATACCCGCAGAGAGTCTACCTTTTGATATGTATACATTAGGCATACTTTTAACCAGCATAAAGGTCAACCCCATCACCAGTATTGGAATTATCATAATTCCATACTTGTGCTTTTTTAGCAGGTTAATAAACTTTGTAAATTCCATGTATTTTTTATTATTTTATCGACTCCAGCTTCGCTCCTACCAACTCCTCCAAATTGCTTTTTGCAATTAGGAACGCCCCTTCTGCTTCCATCTTAAACTGAACCGCATTGGAGTAATAACCTATTGCTTTATTATAATTTTCGTAAGCTTCCTCGCCTTTCTCAAACTTATGTTTGGCTTCATTCAATCCACTACCGGCATTTTCCGCATTTTTGATACGCCAGTTAAGTATCGACTTTTGCTGTATATAGGTAAAATACCGCTGTTTAACCATTGTCTCCAGATTAAGCAGATATTCCTCCTGACTATAAACAGCTGCTTCGTAATCTTCTTTGGCGCCCTTTATTATTACCGGCTTCTGAAATATATTGCCAATACTTGTAAACCCACCTACCTGAAAACCATTGAGTAAAGTAGGATTAACTAAAGTAGTACTGTTGTTTGGGCTGTACAAGTAAGTGAGCGTAAAAATATTAAACCAATCAAGCTTTGCCTTCTTTATGGCCAAGCGCGCAATCTCTGTCTTACTTTCATAAACTTTTACTCTCGGATAATTAGCTTTAGCCGCCGTTATCAGCTTTTCGAGATAAGGCATAGATACTTCTGACAGCACAGACTCCTGTGCCTGAATGAGTGGGCTAAAAGATAAACATAAGCAAAATAAAATATATCTCATGGCCATCGCTACACAAATATTATCACCTTTGGCATCCGGAATCGATACGATTTGACGGATAACCAGTTTTGTTATATAAAAATATAGAATAAAATTAATTCTTTAGCCTCTCCTACTCGCTAAAAGTTATCCACACTAATGTTATTATACTATCATTCAATCACTTAAACATAAACAACAAACAACATTCAATGAAAGTAACAAAAAAATCGACAAAAATCGGTCAAGCATCTGGCCATTTTATGTAATAGCAAAGGGTGAATTGGTACACGTTGAGCAAATCTCACTGCCAAGGCGTAGCAATTTTGTATTTTCGCGGTTTACCAAACTATTTGACTTATGGTGTATCATATTGTGGTAGGAGATCATGCCGCCAGCCAACTGGACCAGGCGCTGCAATCGGACGTAGATAATACACATACTGTGGTAGTGATGCGCGATATTCTGAATGTTGGCCCTATAATGAGACGCGAGGGCCAGAAATTTTCTGAACTGCGCAGCGAATTTTGGCATCAGGTAGTAAATACAGAAAAGCCCCCGGCTGAAGTGGATGATTTAGACCGCCTGCTTAAAACAGCTAATGAACTGGCGAAAAACGAAAACGATAAGATTTGGATTTGGGTAGGCTCGCTACCCGCCGATGTATGCGCCTACTACTGGTCGCTGAAATACCTGGCTAAATACGCTGGTAGAATTTATATTATCAGTATAGCAGGTCTACCGTTTCTCGACGATGATGGAAAGATATTTTTCCCGAAAAGCATTGCCGAAATAAGGCCAAAGGAATTGATGAAAGCCCGAAAACTTGCGCGCCCTATAACGAAATCTGAATTTGAAGTAGACATAGAAGAATGGTTGAAAATCAGCGAAGTAAATGCCGGTATAAGAACATTGGAAGGCGTAAAAAAAATACTATCTAAAAACGACACGCTATACGATCATCAGTTACTTACTTTTTGCTCAGGCCATTATCAGAAAGCCCAAAAAGTAGTGGCGCAAGCAATTGCCAAATTCAACATACCTACCGGCGATCTATATCTTGCATGGAGGTTACGTAGGTTGGGAGAAATGGGTAAATTAAAAATACAAGGCGACACCACTAAATCACCGAGGGATTTTGAGGTTTGTTTGCCTGTCACAACTGTAGAGGCCGTTTCCTTATTTTAATGGGTATTATTGCCAATTTTTAGAAGTGAAGCCCAATAACAGCAAAGCCTGAAGGCTGCTTTTGCAGTTATTAGCTTATTTTTGCCCAATGGTATATGAATTGCCGCTGGTGGAGGTAAAAGTTAAACCGCACCACATTACTACTTTACACCTTGTATGCGCATTGGCATTCATTGGCGCAGGGGCTATTATTGCTGTTTACAACTACTCTATTCCATTATGGGGCGTTGCATTACTTATTGCCGGAATTTCTTTGCTTGTGGCTACCATTGCTAAGAACAAATGGGCTACTGCGCCAAAAACAAACCAAATGCTGCGTATTGCCGAGCTGGTAATTTCGCTTGCAATTGCAACCCTATCTGTGTGGCATCAATGGAAATTTCCTATGGGTATGTTCGGCGCTTTATCGGCTGCATTAGCATACGCATTGTTTTGGGAGCGCAGCGCAGGCAGCACATTAAAAATAACGGTATCCGAAGAAGGCATAACGCTCCCTGAAAATTCACGTAAAAAATTTATAACATGGCCGGAGGTAGATCAGGTCACGCTGCGCTTTGGCACTTTTACTGTAGACTGCCTTGATAACCGCCTTTTCCAATGGACATTGGGCGATACCAAAACAAATGGCGACGATTTCGAAGCCTTTTGCAATAAAATGATTGAAGCCGGCAAAAGCAATAGGAAAAACGACGCCTGGTAACCCTTTTTTAGCTATAACAATTACAAATACCAAAATACAATACTATGCTCACAAGCAGTCCATACCTTTTGTACTCCGATGGAAACGGCAACATTTTTGAAGACACATCGCTTTATGTAGTGGGGCGCACTGGTTGGGATGCCATACCTATAGACCCTGAAGACTGGATAGAACTACCCGATGGAGGAAACTTGTACGAGCTGCCGGGGCGTAAAGGAATAGGAATAGATGTAGCTACAGGCGAAATGCGCCTATGCGATAAAGGCTGGGCTGTAGCCGCCTTCATACCGCCTGCGCATACTGGCTTTTTTCTGGCTGCTTACGAAACTCAGGCCGATGCGCCTACCCTCCCCCTGTTTTGCTATACAGCCGCAGGTTGGCTCGACGATAAGTTTTACGTGCCCGCTGTGCGCATAGAAAGAGATATAAGACAAGAATGCAGCGGATATGATGCGGTGAAAGTAGAACATGGCGTTGAAGCGCTGACAAAAGTGTACCCGCACAACAGATTGGTAAAACACCTTGCAGACAACTGTGCGCTCACTTATCATTGCCCTGCTGCACGAAACTATTTCCTTGGCCGCTGGGAGTGCCCGGTGCCGACTTCGCCGGCATGCAATGCCAATTGTATTGGCTGTATTTCTTTTCAGCCCGAAGAGGAAACAATAGTATCTACCCAAGACAGGCTGCAGTTTAAACCTACTGCCGAAGAAATAGTAGAATTTACAGTGCCGCACCTCGAATCTGCCCCCTATCCACTGATTAGTTTCGGACAAGGTTGCGAGGGCGAGCCGTTGCTCATGTGGGAGACAATCAAAGAGGCGATTATAGAAATTAGAAAGCACACAAAAAAAGGAAGCATAAACATTAACACTAATGGCAGCAAACCTGCTGCTGTGGAACAACTAATGTTAGCCGGACTGGATAGTATTCGCGTTAGCCTTAACTCTTGCCGTCCTGAAATTTATACCAAATACTATCAGCCCAATAATTATCAGTTTCAAGATCTGATAGAAAGCCTGAAAGTAGTGCGTAAATACGGTGGTTGGTCATCTATCAACTACTTTGTGTTTCCAGGTATGACAGATAGCATTGCAGAATATGACGCACTATGTGAACTGATTCGCGAGACAGGGCTCAATATGATACAGTGGCGTAATTTCAATATAGATCCTGACTGGTATCTGGGGAAAATGAACGTAGGCGATACAGGTGAGTTTATGGGCATAAAGCAAATGATGGAATTGATTCACGAGGAATTTCCTGATGTAAAATTTGGTTACTTTAACCCGCCAAAGGAAAGAATGACTGATTACGACAATGCATTTGCACACTAAAACCAGCTACTTAACTACTGACTACCAATAACTTATAAAGACCTAAGGAAGTAAAGCTATAGCAGCTTATTTTCTTAGGTCTACTTTTTTTACAATGGTCTGTCCATTTTGCAAAGTTATGCGGAGGAGGTAAATACCTGCATTCACCGCTTTTAGTTGTAGCCCTCGGAATGCAGCGTCGGCCTCGATAGCACAACTGCGGCCCGCTGCATCGGCGGCCTCTACGGCAGTAACAAGCATGCCTGTTTTGTTATTTATAGACAGCGATCCACTTGTCGGATTCGGGAAAATACTCAGTTGACTGGCATCGTATATTGTTTGAGGTAATGATACATCTCTAAAGCTTATATACCGAACAATGCACAGATCGTTGAAAGAGCCAGTAGAAGAATGCCCAGCTAATACTATTTTCCCATCGGGCTGTACTGCAATGGCGCGGGCAATATCTATTTCGCCATGTACATCGGTAGTAATTTTACCATTTAGCCCAAACGCACTGTCTATACTACCATCACTATTTAGCCTGACTGTTTCCATATCTATCTCCGACCCTATTGTGGCATAGCCCGCAATAGCCAGCTTTCCGTTTGGCAACAAGGCAAGGGCTAATGCGTCCTCCTCATCACCGTCGTAATCGAGCGTTACAATGCCGCCCTGCCCAAAAGTGGTATCAAACGACCCATCGGTGTTATACCGTGCCAACACAAAATTGCTGCCGCCTACGCTAAACGTACCTGTACCGGCCAATACTACTTTGCCATCGGGCAATACCTGCATAGCTTTACCGTAATTGTATGTATTGCCAGCGTTGCACATTACCAGCCCTGTATGGTTGAACGTTGTATCAACAGTACCGTTGGTCAGGTAGCGAATAGCAATAAAAGAAAGCCCCACCCTATCCAGGTAGGCATAACCGCCCAAAACTATTCTTCCGTCGGGCGCAATACGCACAGCCTTAGAGCGTCCGCTAAATCGGCCTGTAAACGTGGTTACTTTGCCATTTACTCCAAACGAACTATCAAGAGATCCAACAGGCAAAAGGCGCGCCATAGCAACACTATCTGTAGCGTCGCCGGTTATTAATATTTTACCGTCGGCTTGTAGCGCTATAGCATATGCATGGTCTTCATCGGCTGCGAAGTCGACGGTAGCTATTCCATTTATACCGTAACTCGAGTCTGGCTGACCGTTATTTTTGAGGCGAATAGTAAGAAAATCTGCGCCTGTCGGTCCGGTAGCATAAGCGGTAGATCCAACCAGTATCGCCTTACCATCGGGTTGCACCGCAATACCAGCGCAAACACTGCTGAAACCGGCATCGAACATGCCATTAATCCCAAAACTACTGTCCAACTGTCCCGAGGGTGTATAGCGCAAAGCTTTTATCCGGTTATTTACCTCACCCGATACCAGTATTTTACCGTCTGCTAAAACCGCTACGCCGCACAGCGTGCTACCGCGAGTAGTAGTGTCGGGCCTATTCAATGCAATACCAGTATGTGCAAATGTGGTATCTAAATAAGCCGACTGCGCTACACAGGCGTTGTAAAATGCGCTACACAGTATTGACGATAGGATCAGGCGTTTCAAATTAATGACGTGTTTGGTGTTTTGTATTTCTAAAATTACCTGATATTTCTATCATTTGAGCGCGATATCTTTCGAATATGGTAAAATCACACTTATTTCACTACCGTTGTCACCAATCCTGCGTCTTTATACCTCCATAAATAGAAACAGGCATAGGTACGAAACGGCGACCATCTTGCTGCTATTAGCAACATTTGAGATCGGACTTGTTTTTTATCAGCGCTATCTATCCCATATAAATGGGCCATTGCTTGCTGTATTCCCAGATCATCGACCGCAAAAACATCTTCGCGCCCTAACGTAAACATGAGCAGCATTTCTACTGTCCACCGGCCCACGCCCTTTATCGGGGTTAAAAACGCGATTACCTCTTCGTTGGTCATTTGTTGCAACATTTGGTCGGTAGCATTGTGCGCTATCATGTATTCGGCCACATTACGCACATAATTAGCCTTAGCGTTCGACAGCCCTACGCCACGCAATTGCTCGTAGGGGGTATCGCGTATTTGTATTGCAGTAGGCTCGGCGCCGCCATAAAGCGATAAAAAGCGTTGAAATATCACGTCTGCTACTCGGGTAGATAACTGCTGACTCATGATAGAAGCGCACAACCTCAAACAGATATTTGGCCTCAATTGCATATGGTAGGGAGTTACCGTATGCAGTAACTTAGCCAGTACGTCATCCTGCATCAAACAGTCGTAATAAACAGGTTTTTCTTCGTGCTTGTGCATGCCCCAACTATTTTGCGGAAAGATAGCGAGTAACAATTACAAATACATACGCTACCCATAAAATGCAAATAGGCCGCACGAGCGACCTATCTACCTATTAAATTCTTAAAGTTGATTATGCTTTTACTTTCTGTGCTTTTTTCTCGAGGCCCATTTGTACCAAGAAATATCCGCCAAACATAAGCAGACTGCCCATCATGTCGCCCATAAGGGTGTTCTTGAAAAATGGCACTGCATCTATGAACGTTTTGCTTAAACCTGCAAATGAATAACCGTTCCAGCCTTCCATAAAATAGCCGAAGTTAGAGATAAGGAAGAATGCAGAAGATGCGCCAATGGTGTAAGCTAATACATTTACCGGCTTCATTTTCATAAAACTGCCTATAAGAGCTGCGCAAAGCAGGCCTGCATAGTTGAACGGCATACCCACCCAGCTATAAAAACCCGGAATGTCGGTAAACATCTGGAAATAGGCATCGGCGAGGAACTGACCGAGGAAAGGAGCAATAAACGCCAATCCGCGCTTATCTTTCAGAATAGCGCCGCTAAAAAGGCTCAATGCCACCATAGGCGCGACATTGGGCACATGTAACTGCGCATTGACGATACGAGCGGTAGCGCCGATAATGATTAAAAAAACTACGATTAAAATATTGAGGTTGCTGCGTTTCATGTTAAATGTTGTTGTTGCAAAAATAGTAACAAATCGGTACAAAGTGTACCGGACTATATAAAAAGTAAAAAGTGGGTACGGCCTGTGAATTACGCCTTTGGCGGAGTATCGTAAGCCCAGCGTATATAGGTGCTACCCCAAGTAAAACCACCTCCAAAAGCCGCCAATATTATATTGTCGCCGCGGTGCATTTTATCTTCCCACTCCCACAGGCACAACGGCAGTGTGCCATTGGTTGTGTTGCCATAACGGTGTATGTTCACCATTACCTTCTCGGGAGCCAGATTCATACGGTCGGACGTAGCATTAATAATGCGTTTGTTGGCCTGATGGGGTACCAGCCAGTTTACGTTATCGGCGGTCAATCCATTGCGTCCCATAATTTCAGCCGCTACATCGGCCATGTTTTTTACTGCAAACTTAAATACCTGCTGCCCTTCCTGATACACATAATGTTCTTTGTTCATTACCGTCTCAATAGTTGCCGGCTTTACCGATCCGCCTGCTTTCTGGTGCAAAAACACGCGCCCGCTGCCATCTGTGCGTTGTAGCGAGTCTATGATACCATATCCTTCAGTATCCGGCTCCAGCAATACCGCTCCAGCTCCGTCGCCAAAAATAATTGCAGTAGTGCGATCCTCGTAATTAAGTATAGAGCTCATTTTATCTACACCTATCACTATCACTTTTTTGTGCTTACCTGTTTCTATAAATTGAGAGCCGGTAGTAAGTGCAAAAATAAATCCGCTACAGGCAGCGCTTACATCATACCCCCACGCATTGGTCATGCCTGCCTTATCGCATATCACGTTAGCCGTTGCCGGAAACTGCATATCCGGAGTTGTGGTAGCGCAAATAACCAAATCAATTTCTTTTGGACTAATACCTCTTTTGGCCAGCAAATTGTTCACCGCCTCAACAGCCATGTCGCTGCTTCCTTTGCCAGCGCCCTTCAATATACGGCGCTCCTGTATACCTGTTCTCGACTGTATCCATTCGTCCGTTGTGTCCATCATTGTTTCCAGTTCCGCGTTGGTGAGCACGTAGTCGGGAACATAGCCTCCAACAGCAGTAATAGAAGCATGTATTTTTTGCATTTATGAATATTTACCGGCAAAATTAAAAAATCATTTCCATAAGGAAACGTACCATAAGCATAAGTTAAGGCAAAACGACGATTTGAGCTGGCTTGTTAACATTATTTATACTTTTACAAAAACCCGCTGCATATACAGCCGCAGCCAAACGGCAACTACGTAGCCATACCGCCGCACACGCTGAGCGTTTGCCCGGTAACGTAAAGGCTCATATCGCAAGCCAGATATAACGCTGCATTGGCAACATCTTCCGGCTTACCGAACCTTCCCAACGGAATTTTTTCCATCCATTTTTCGGCCCCGCCATCTTTCAGGTAGTGCGTCATATCTGTTTCTATAAAACCCGGCGCTATGGCATTGCAGCGGATGTTTCTGCTGCCTATTTCCAGCGCCACGCTCTTGGTAAAGCCTATAATACCTGCTTTGCTGGCAGCATAAGCGCTTTGTCCGCCATTGCCCTTAACGCCCACTACCGAACTAAGGTTGATGATACTACCTGCACGATTTTTCATCATAGGGCGTATCACCTGCTTGGTGAGGTTATACACGCTTTTCAGGTTGGCCTGCATTACCTCGTCCCATTGGTCGGGTGTAAG
This sequence comes from uncultured Flavipsychrobacter sp., assembly GCA_964561325.1. GTDB lineage: Bacteria > Bacteroidota > Bacteroidia > Chitinophagales > Chitinophagaceae > Nemorincola. Next base: position 20,922 of record CAZLPE010000008.1, on the reverse strand, counting down.
ACGCAGCAACAAATTATCCCGACTAATGCCGGCATTGTTTACACATATATCTATTGTGCCAAAATCTTTAAGCACATCGGCGGTCAGCGCTTCAGCAGCTTTATAATCGGCGGCGTCGCTTTTGTAGCCTTTTGCCTTTACGCCCAGTGCAGCCAGACGCTCCTCAAGCGCACGCGCCCTGTCTTCAGACGATAAGTAAGTAAAAGCCACATGAGCGCCATGTTCGGCAAATTTTACAGCTATTGCCTCCCCTATTCCCCGGCTCGCTCCGGTTATAATCGCCACCTTGTTTTCGAGCAATTTCATTCCGTTCATTTTGTGCCGCTAAAGTAGTGATTGCAATTGATAAGTGGTAATGTAAACCTAAATGGAAGGACAAGCAAGCAAAGATCATGTATAGGTATCCTACCCTATCTGGCGAAGCAAGCCGCTTAGATACTCAGCTGCATGCAGCATTCGGCTACCATACCAACTAAACATTTCGCCATCCACCAGCTTTATCTGGGTGTCGGGCAACAGAGTTTGCAACTCGACAATATGTATATCTTTAAACGGATATGGCTCTGAGGAAAGCAACAATATATCGGGTTGTAACGCACTTAGCGTTGCTATATCTATGGCCGGATACCTGTTTAGGTGTTGCAATACGTTTACCCAACCCATTTGGCGTATCATATCGGCAATAAAAGTATCGCCACCGGCGCACATCCACGGTTGCCGCCATATAAAATAGGCAACTTTCTTTGGCTGGTCGGTTTGTATTAATTGGGCAAATGCCTGCATTATACTACTAACAAGGGTGTTAGCCTCCGCTGCACGGTTCACAAGACTGCCCACTTGCGTTATCATATTCAGTCCGCCGGCAATAGTAGTGATATCGCTCACCCAAACCGGATACATCGTAGCAAGTTCTTCTATTTGCTCGCGGGTGTTTTCTTCTTTATTAGCTATTATCAGGTCGGGCTGCAATGCCTTTACGGTAGCTATATGTACATTTTTTGTACCTCCAACCCGTTTTTTATTTCTAAACCACTCGTTAGGATGCACGCAAAATTTGGTGATTCCTACTACTTCCTCTGTAAGGCCAAGATCGTATAGAAGCTCGGTTTGCGAGGGCACCAACGAAACAATGCGTTTGGGTTGGCGGGGGGCTTGCAAAGTCCGGCCCATCATGTCTGTTACAGCTACTGTTTCGAAAGAATGCATCTCTATAAAAAATTCTTATAAAAGAACAGCAGAAAAAAGCTAAACAGACCATCGAACAGACAAATATCGCTTAGATATACCTGCGAAACGCTCCCATTACGCACCGCTACATACAACGATATATCTACAATAGTCAGTATCAAGTAGCCTAAAGCGCCCCATTTTTTCAGATCGCAGGCAGCCAACCAAAAAACCGTAAAACCCAACATCCACGCTAATTCTATCAACACAATCGGCGAAGTAATTTCGCTATGTCCCCGCCATACAGCGTCCAGCGTCCACAGCAAATGAAACAATCCGATTAATGGGAATAGAATAATGTTCTTCGTAGAAATGTCTACTACAATTTGTTTTAGGCTGCGCATGAAGACCCTGAATGGGAGTAATTTATTGAGGCAAGAATTTTAAAAAGAGAGCGCTACAATCGAGATCAATTGTAGCGCTCTTGCAATTAACCTTTTGAAAAGGCGTTTAGTATATCGTACTTAGTAAGAATGGTGTATTGTCCGCTTTCGTCGCGCGCCAGCACAGCGCCATTATCTTTGTTAATATAGTGGGTCAGGCGTTCCAGTGGCGTATCCATATCTACTACGGGTAGCGGCTTGTCCATTACATCGGCCACCAGTTGGTCGCGTACATCAGCTTGTTCTATCAATTTCTTAAACAAACTACCCTGCGATACACTGCCGGTCAGTTCTAATTCCATCATTACCGGGATGTGCTCAATGTCGTATTTCTTCATCAGGCTCAGCGCATCCATCACTTTGCTATTCTCATCTATTGTTACCAGTCTTCTTCTGCCCAAACCGCCAATAAGGTCGCGCACAGTTTTCACTTCCAGAAAACCGCGATCCATCATCCATTCGTCGTTGTATATTTTCCCCACATAGCGACTGCCATGGTCGTGGAAGATAACCACTACCACGTCGTCTTTCTTCAGCTTATCTTTCATCTGGCGCAGGCCTGCTATTACTGAGCCGCCCGAATAGCCTACAAATATGCCCTCTTCTTTGGTAATGCGGCGAGCCATGAGAGCGCCGTCCTTATCGGTTACTTTCTCAAACCAGTCGAGCGCATTCCTATCGTAGTTTTCAGGCAGGAAGTCCTCGCCAAATCCTTCTGAAATATATGGATGAACCTCGCCCATATCGAGGACGCCGGTATCAAACCATTTTTTCAGCAAGCTACCATAGGTATCAATAGCCCAAACCTGCACATCTGGATTTTGTTCTTTCAGGTATTTACCTGTTCCTACTATTGTACCTCCGGTTCCGGCTGCTACCACAAGGTGCGTTACTTTTCCCTCAGTTTGCTTCCATATTTCAGGACCGGTTTGCTCATAGTGTGCCAGTCTGTTCGCCAGATTGTCATACTGATTCACATACCAGCTATTGGGTATTTCGCGTTGCAGGCGGCGAGCCACCTGATAGTAGCTTCTTGGGTCCTCGGGGTCCACATTGGTAGGGCACACGATTACCTCAGCGCCATGCGCCTTCAGTATATCAGCTTTTTCCTTACTTTGCTTATCGGTTGTGGCAAATATGCATTTGTAGCCCTTTATTATAGCAGCCAAAGCCAAACCCATACCTGTATTGCCGCTGGTACCTTCTATAATGGTGCCGCCGGGTTTTATTTTGCCTTCGCGTTCGGCTACTTCCAGCATTTTCAGCGCCATACGGTCTTTAATACTGTTGCCTGGATTAAAAGTTTCTACTTTGGCATAAACCGTACAGGGAAGGTCTGCAACCACCCTATTCAGTTTAACCAAGGGTGTGTTTCCTATCGTTTGCAGAATATTGTCATAAACGCGATCTGGCATAAAAAATCTTTTTAATTTACAAGCGCGAAGGTAAAAATAATTGCTCATTTAGCTGCGCAAAAGCAAAGAGCCTACAACAATTAACAAAAACCTTTACGTTCTTATTTACCCGATCTTTTAAAAATATCTGCAACAGCTGCTTCTATTTGTGCGTCCTTGCCATTCAGTTTATCTTCAAAGGTTTCCAGTATACGCACATCTGGCGCCACGCCAGTCACTTCCAGATCTTTGCCCTCCAGCGTATAACATCCCCATGCCGGCATACGCACACTCGATCCATCAACCATAGAAGCGCTGCTGGTAAAAATAATCCAGTGATACGTTTCATTACCAATAATAGTACCCAGCTTCAAGGCTTTAAAACCCTGGGCTGTCATTTCGGCGTCGCTCAGCGATTGCTCATTAATCAGCAATACAATGGGCTTATCGCTCGGGGCAAAATTGGGCTGGCGCGTCAGGGAGCCCTCGCGATATTTCCATTGTAAATACGACCGTTGTGACAAAAACTGTAATACCTGATCGTGCACATTGCCGCCGGTATTATACCTGAGGTCAAGAATCAGCCCGTCTTTACCATTAAGTTCCTGAGTCATTTTCTCCACAAAATGCTCGTATTCAGTTTGCCCCATATCCTTCATAGCAGCATAGGCAATTCTGTTATGACTTTTTTCTGCAACATTCTTTCGATTATTATCTATCCACTCATCATATAGCTTTGTAGTGATGGTTGTTTGCGGATGCACTATAACTGTTACAGATTTTCCATTTCTATCGAAAGTGAGCGATAGTTCTTTATCTATTGACGGACGAGTAAAGTAATTGTATCTATCCTCATTCTTATCAACCTGTACCCCATTTACATGCGTTAGCAAATCACCTGCTTTGATGTTGATATTTACTTTATCTGCCGGACTATTTTTCACCACGTACTTCACCTTGTACTGATTGTTTTCGTCAAAAAGAATCCCGGTTTCCATGGTAGTTTCTTTTAGCGTGGCAGCCTCATCGTCACCAGTCGAATTGAACCCTTGGTGCGACGAGTTTAACTCACCCAACATATCATTGATGAGCGTGCGTAAATCGCCTCGATTATTCACAAAAGGCAGCATTTTGGCATATCGTTCTTTTGTAGCCTCCCAATCTATGCCATGAAAATGCTCGTCATAAAAGTTTTCGTGCACCTGCGCCCAGGTTTCATGAAATATCTGATTGAACTCTTCCGCCAGGTTTTTCCTGAATACATATTCTATATTTATAGGATCGGCTTTATTGCCATCGTTGATATTTACTTTACATATTTTGCCATCTACAAGCATATACCGCTTGTCTTTTACCTCTACAAAGTTGCCCAGGTCGCCTTCGGCTCCACTAATTTTTTCGGTTTTGGGGTTTTCAAATTTTTTGTACTCTGTTTTGAACACTGCAGGCTTCTCTTCTCCGTTTTGCGACACATATACAGCAACCTGCGCGCCGTCGTTTTCGGTAGCAGCCAGTAGGTCTTGCGAACCATAATTATGCCCTACAAGTTCTACCCTATCCATAATATCTACAGTGTCTATTGCTGTGTAGATACCGGTATAAGCTGTATCTTTTTTCACAGAATCCTGAAACAATTCGTTGTATTTATCTGCAAAAAAAACAGAATCAAACTTTTGTAGCGGCATTCTGTATATGTGCGGATTTGACGGTCCCATGGGGTACGCCGGCTTTAACCTTGACGACGAAAAATACACATATCTACCATCGCCCGACCATATCGGAGACATTTCTGAAATACCCGTTTTGGTAAGGTTGATTGTTTTGCCCGTTTTAATATGATGAACAAATATATCCTGCTCAAAATTGCGATAGGCGGTGTATATCACATATTCACCATCTGGAGAGAAACCCGGCGCACTGTTGTCAAAGCCCCATATCTCATCTTTAATGAGTGTTGTTATTTCATAGCTTTTCAGATCCATCAGCTTCACTTCGTTTCGCCCACTCAGAAACACTCCCTTAGTGCGCTTCTTATTGAGCGATAACGACCGGTTATTTTTCATTTCTTTCGTTATCTGTCGCGGCTGGGCGCTTTTGTCGGCAGCTACGGCAAACCAGTTACGATAACCATTGCTTGTTTGGTTGTAAATAAGTGTTTTGCTATCTGCCGCCCACATCACTTCTCCTTTGCGCTCCCCGCTTTGCTGGTCTATTTGCTGTACGAACTTGCCCTCTATATCGCTTACAAAAAGCTGTCCACGCGAAATAAAAGCAATCTTCTTACCATCTTTAGCTACATCGAAATTGGTAATCTTACCTTTTACATTATAATCCATTGCCTCAAGCAACACATTATTGCGCACCAGCGAAATATTCAGCTTACGCGACTTCCCACTGGCCGGCTCATAAGCCCACAATTGATAGTCGCGTTCAAAAACAACCCTGCTGCCATTTGCAGCTACAATTGCATTTTTCAGCGATGTATTGAAACTGGTTAACTGCTCTCTTTTACCGTTTTTGAAAGTACACAGGTTGTATTCACCGTTTGCAGAGTCGGATAGGAAATATACTGTACCCGATTTATCTATACTAACGCCAAAGTCTTTACCAAGGTAGTTGGTAAAGCGTTTGTATTGTTTTGTCGCCGTATTATAAGACTGTATATCTGGGTTATAAGGGCCCTTGTAGCGTTTACGATGCACTTGGCTTGCACTCTCCCATGTATCGTTGAAAAACAACTCGCCGGTCGTGGGATGTTCAAATATATTATGATCGTTCAGGAAGTAATATCGTCCAAAAACCGGAGTTGCACCTCCGCCATCTACATTTACTTTGTATGACGATAACCTACTAAGACGATTGCTTGTAAAATAAATGCTTTTAGAATCCCAACTCCACGACATCACCTCATCCGATCCGCTGTAATGAGTCAAACGCCTTACTTCCCCCCCGGCTGCCGGCATAACATAAACATCCGGATTACCGAATTGCCGTCCGGTAAAAGCAATCCACTTGCCGTCGGGCGACATTTTGGGATTGGTTTCATAACCTTTCATCCCGGTCACTCGGGTGGCCTTACCGTCCTCAACGCCTGCTTTCCATACATCGCCTTCAAAACAAAAAAACACCGTTTGCCCATCAGGTGAAAGGGATGGTTGCGATAAAAAGAAAGCCTCGCCTTGGGCTAAAGAAGAATTTGTCAATGAAAAAAGCAGCGACGATGCTGCCAGCAACGAACGAATAGAGAAATTCATATATATTTAGGTTGATCTGAATAATGCCGCCCGAATATATACAAAACCGTCCATTTGCAACAAAGCCCTGTAATAAAATCACCCTTTTATCACTAAAGACTTCATAGAAATCGATGCCATTTCAAATTTGTCGTTAAAGAAACTTATGTGTTCATTTTTTTGCTGCAACCCCAATATGTAGAACAGCGGCAAAAGGTGATCGTAAGACGGGTGAGCCATCAAAGCGGTTTTGCCAAGTATCTTCTGATAGTTGAGTATTGATGAATGGTCGCCCTTTTGCATCCAATCAGTGAATTTTGCGTCAAATTCTTTTGCCCAGTCGTATACCTTGCCGCTATTACTCCAGTCTATATCGCGCAGGTTGTGGACAAGATTGCCACTGCCAATGATCAACACACCTTTATCGCGTAACTTGTTTAGCTGTTTACCTATTTCGTAGTGATACGTTGGCGGCTGATCGTAGTCGAGACTCAACTGATAAACCGGAATATCGGCTGCCGGATACATGGGGAGTAAAACGCTCCACGTACCATGGTCGAGCCCCCACGACTCGTCTGACTGAATATGGCTGTATGTTACTATTTCCTTAGTTAGTTTGGCCATTTCCGGTGTGCCCGGCGCTGGATATTCGGTATCGAAGAGCTTTTTAGGAAACCCACCAAAATCATGAATCGTCTTTGGCTTGATATTGGTAGTCACCTTAGTGCCTTTTGTTATCCAGTGTGCCGATATAGACAAAATAGCCTGTGGGCGTGTTAATGTCCGTCCTAACGCATGCCAACTCTGACTATATACATTGTCCTCAATAGCATTCATAGGATTACCATGCCCGACAAACATTACGGGCATGCGCTGCGACGGAGTCAGATGATTGCCCAGCGATTCTAAAGCGGATAAAGTATTCATACCTGAAAATTGTGCAAGCGCTAACATGCCGCCTGCTTTTAATAAAGTTCGTCGCTGCATAGTGTGCGCTGCGTTTTGAAACAAATTACTGATAGCCTCATTTTACCTAAATTAGTTCAGACAAAACAGCTTCAGACAAACCAGTTATTTTAGAAATTTGAGCAATGTTCATCCCCTCTTTTATGCAGTTTCTTGCAATCTCTAACTGCCCTTCTGTTTTACCTTCTATCTTACCTTCTATCTTACCTGCCAGAAAATTGGTGCTCATATCGCTCGAATAGTCGCGCCATGCATCTATCTCTCTGTTGTAATCATCCATGGCATTCTTGTCCAGTCTCAACATTTCTATCTCATCTTTGGCTTCTTTTAGCCCTTTTGCAGTTGAACCTGCTTTAACTTCCTCGGTTTTTAGAAAGTTGACCCACTCATCAAGCGTGTTCTTTGCAACACTATCAAAATTATTGACCTTAATTATATAAAATTCAGGGTACAGCTTATCGATCCGCTCAGCCTTAAAAACAATTTTCTCCTGCTCAGATAGCGTTAACAGATCTGCCTTGTGCAGGCCAATATAATTTGTGGCGCCCCGGTAAATATAATCCTCACCATGTCCAAAATTGAAATATACAATATTTACTGAAATCACCTTTTTGACATGCGAATAATCCATTCCTTTCCCAAGATTATCAACAATCAATTTAGATACGCCAAACAATATACGCATCAAATAATCGTGCCGGTAACTGTTCTGCACCTCAATAATTACCAGTTCACCTTTCGCATTTTTTACAAGCAAATCAACTCTCGTCAGTTTGTTGCCAGCATCCTGCATATTACTCTCGCTCTCTAAAATCTCTACTATTTTGATATCCTCCATGAGCAATTCGCTCAAAAAGCCTTCGAGTATAACAAAATTGGCTTTGTTGCGCAGCAGGCGTTTTATAGCCCAATCAAACCGAATAAGTGTGTCTGCCATTTTCTGAAAAATTGCATTGCAAAGATAGCAATCAATATGGCGTTTAGCGGCCGATAATAACTCAACTTATATTTTACATTGCGTATATAGCAACTCCTCTGGTTCGGCTACATGAGCTGATTGATTTTGCCTATCCGTTTGTTAAAATGGGTTGCAGTGTATTATATGTTAAACAACATCACAAAAAGACAATCAGCCGTTACTATCTTTACAAACTATGAAACGTTTTCTATTTTGTTCGTTAATTGGCCTGCTGCTGTGTAAGGAAGGGATCGCGTCTGCGCCAGATACAAGCTTCATTACGCCATTTGAAGCATCAAAAGGTCGCCAGACAGCAACTTACGAGGAGGCAATGAGTTTTTATAAACGTCTGTTTGCACGCCACCGTACGCTTATGATTGGCGATGTAGGGATTACCGATGCAGGCTTGCCTTTGAGGGCGGTTTATTACTCAGCAGACGGTAATTTTAAAAAGGAGGACTGGAAAAAGGCTAACAAGATTGTTATTCTAATCAACAATGACATTCATGCTGGCGAACCGGACGGAGTAGACGCAAGTATGATGCTAATTCGCGATGCGGTAACTAACCGCATACAGATACCGGAAAATGTAGTATTGGTGGTTGTACCCATGTACAACATCGGCGGCGCGCTCAACCGAAATAGTCATAGCCGAGCAAATCAAAATGGCCCGGAAAGCTATGGTTTTAGAGGTAATGCAAAGAACCTTGATCTTAACCGCGACTTCACAAAATGCGATGCAGCCGAAACTCAAGGTCTCGAGGAGCTTTTTGCACGCCTGAGTCCAGATATTTTCATAGATAACCACGTAAGCGATGGCGCCGACTATCAGCATGTTATGACACTGCTGGCAAGCCAGCACGACAAGCTGGGTGGCGAAGTAGGCGAATATATGTACAAAAAACTTACGCCTATGATCTATGCCGACATGAAAACAAAAGGATACGACTTGGTTCCTTATGTGAGCGATTTTAATAAAACACCAGACAATGGTTGGAGGGAATTTTATGAATCGCCAAGATTTGCCAGCGGCTTTGCTGCGCTGTTTCAGACGTTTGCTTATGTGCCTGAAACCCATATGCTCAAACCTTTTAAAGACCGCGTAATAGCTACCTATGGCTTGCTGAACAGCTTTATAAAGATAGCCAGCGAACATGCCGCAGAAATTAAACAGGCCCGCGCTAACGACAAAGCTGCATTGCTAACAAAAAAGGAATTCCCACTCGAGTGGGTTGTAGATACTACTCGCTACGACAC
>CAZLPE010000008.1:4230-11404 GCA_964561325.1 uncultured Flavipsychrobacter sp. | reverse complement strand
GCCTATCATATAGACAATTACGAAACCATAGGCCATCCGTACGAAAAACACTACCTGCACAAAAACGTGCAAGTAACGCCAGGTACAATAAATATGAAATTTACTGAAGGCGACTACTTTATCAACACAAATCAGGGAACGCGTCGCTACTTGGTCGAGACACTGGAACCAACCGCGCCTGACGGTTTCTTTGCCTGGAATTTTTTTGACGGCATTCTGCAACAAAAAGAAGGATTCAGCGACTATGTGTTTGAAGATATAGCTGCTGAGATAGTAGACAACAATCCTGAACTGAGAAAAAAACTTGCTGAAAAACGAAAACAAGATCCCGAATTTGCCAAAAATGGCGCAGCACAATTAGAATTTGTATATCGAAATTCGGAGTACTTTGAGCCAAGCGTAAACAGGTATCCGGTTTATAGAATTGACTAACACATATGAACAACAGCCGCACTTCGCGGCTGTTGTTTTGTAATAATATTAAATAGACTCTATTTTTAGTTGACCAGTGGCCAAGAGAAGCCAAACCTTAACAACGCATCGGGCGCTGCATAAATGGGCACGTTAACATTGCCGGCGGCTCCGAAATTGTAAATGGGCGCACCGGTGTATAGAGCTGTATTGTTGTTGGGAGAGAATAACAATTGTAAATTATCGCCCATAATAAATGCTCGGAATCTTTTTACCTTGATGTTGACAAACAAAGCTAACTCAGGTATGTTGCCAATTGTTTGCGTATGTTGGTAGAAAAATCTGTTTAGCGTTGGGTCGTAGCCGGGTGCGTAGTAGCGCGAATTATATCTTGTTTCTACACCCAATGCCATTTTTAATCTCCGTTTAAAAACAAAGCGCTCCAAACTCAACTGATGCCTACCCATAAATGACGGTACATTTACAGGTGCATTTTCAGGAGTTTGTTGAAAAACCAATTCATTATCAAGTACAAAAGCTCCTGCTCTAAACACTTTACGCAACCACTGTTGCGACAATGTAAACGGTACTGTGTATTGCGCTGGCTTACGTAATTCATTTACATAAATATAGTTCGCTATCAAATAATTACGAACACCGCCAGACAGCCCGAATCGAGGACTCTCTACCGTAGCATAAATTCCTGTTACACTCTCGGTGGTAAAGTCGAAAAATACGCGGGCATACCTATTTTCATAATTAGTGTAGCTATAGGGAGCGGTGTTCAGATTCTGGTTAAATCCTACTTCAAAACCGCCATTATTGTTTTTCAACTGCTTACCTACAATTGCCTTTAGTGCAAAATTGCCCGCAGATGGACCTGTGTAATAAAACCTGGTATCCGCACGGTACTCCCATTCGCCCTGCTTCAAAGCCTCTTTCTTCAATTCTGCTACCAGATAGTTATTAAGCTGACTTCCAGAGGTAGCGCCAACTGTGTACAATGTTTTAGGCAAACTATCTTTTATAAGTAGCGCCACCGGATCGGACGTAAACTGATCATAACGTATGCCCAGCCCAGCGCTAAAGGTGAGTTGCTGGTCGGGTCTGCCAATAAATCCATTAAGCGTAAACTTATTGTCTACCCAAAACCATTTCTGTACGGTTAACACAGAGTCGCCGCCGCGGGTGTAATACCCATTGCCTTTGTTTAAAAACCCTTGGTTGAACATACTCAAATAACGAGTAGAATCTGGCGTCAAATCATTATAAGTATGTTTTTCACTACTTAGTTCCATTTTATGCCCAACGCTAAACCGGCGGTGAAGTGTACAAGTGAATTGTGTTGAGTCGGAATTGTAAGCGGTGTCTATCCGCCCAAAAACATATTGATGTTGCAAAAGAACCGTAAAGTCGCGTAGCGCATTAGTAACAGAAGATCGTGTAGCGCTATATCCGGGACTCTGATACCCGGCGTCTATTGTAGCCCGGTCGCCGTATAGATCGCTATTCAGTTCATCATATTTTACTATTCCACCATTCTCATCGTGCTGTTCTTTATTGTACACCAATGCACCGTACAGTTCGTAATGCTTGTTATAACTTTTGTAGTTTGTGGTAATACTCGCATTATCGTGATTGTTGCGCTGCAATTTGTAAAAACCGGGTGAATTGATTTTACGGTATTCAAATGCGAAATTCCAGTTGGGCTTAATGTTTTGTGTATGCATTATTCCTGCATATTGCTCTAATTTTGAGCCAAGCATATAGCTAAAAACAGAATAGGGCCTGTGGGTATTGTAAAACTTAACGCTATCTGGGTTGAAACGGTAAATATCGAAAACGTGATAGCCCAACGTGGGCCCTACCCTATCTTCAGGTTTAAAAACCATACTTAACGAGGGGCTGCCAAAATTACCCATATCTCTGTTCCATGGTTGCGTATATGCTCTGCGATGTAACGTATGAATACCAGTATCGGGAACAAAAACCCGAGCGGAGTTGAGCATTTCGTACTGTACGTTTGGTTCTTCATCCCGCCACTTTGTAGTATTAGTTTTATTCAAACTATCCTTCATCCTTTGGCGAGCCGCAGGCGTTAAGTTATCGGTGGGCATTGTAGTTTGTGCGCTGACGGCAACACTGCCCACAAGCAAGCAAAATACGGTAGCGAAACGAAACAGTATATTATTGGAGAAACAGTACAAATGCAGCAATTTTTAAAAACAGCCTATAAACCGCAAAGGTAAGCGAGTTATGGTATTGTAATACCCTAATAATAACCAAAGCTATCATTCTATAAAGTACATCTTCAACTGCCCTTTGTTCTTTGCGTTTATCTCGCCGCGATACTCACACTTGAATTTATCTTTTACAAGCAAATAAGTCGACTCTGATGCGTTTACCTTACCGGCCAGACTATTTTGTTCCATTCTGGCGGCAGTATTTACCGTATCGCCCCAAATATCGTAGGCAAATTTCTTAACGCCCACAATACCTGCCACTACACTGCCACTATGTATCCCAACTCTTATATGGAATGATTTTTCGCCCAATTCCGCCTTTCGTGATTGCATGAAATCACGTATCTCCAATGCGGCTTTCACCACGTTGGCGGCATGGTCTGGTGTAGCCACTGGCAAACCGCTAACAGCCAGATAGGCGTCGCCCACGGTCTTAATTTTCTCAATGTTATACTTGCTTATTATCGCATCGAATGCCTTGAAGCACGCATCCAGTTCAGCAACCAGTTCCTGCGGAGTCATATGTACTGTAGCGGTAGTGAAATTTACGAAATCGGTAAACATTACAGTTACATCGTCAAAATAACGCGCTTCAGATTTTCCGCTGGCTTTTAATTCCTCGGCTATTTCTGAGGGTAATATGTTCAGTAATAAATCGTCCGACCGCTTTTTCTCATACGTCAGGGCTCTGTTCGATTCTTTTTGGTTTTTGTAGTTTCTGAACACTATGCCGATTACTCCAATCAACAAAGCCATACCTGCTGCAAAATATCCACGTTCGTTACGCTTTTTAGCCACCGCCAACTTATCTATAACTATCTGTTTTTCTTTCAGCTGTACCTCTCGTTCTGTTTCCAGTTTTTTAAATTTCAAACGATTCTCGGTAGAAAAAACAGAGTCTCTAAAGGTTATAAACAACTCATAGTTGGCTAAAGCGCTTGCATAGTCTCCCGACAACTTTTGAGCTAAAGACAAGTCTCTACTGTAAATTCGAATGTTGTCAATCTGGCCTATCGCAATTGATCCCTCTAGTGCAACTTTTAAAAATTTTACTGCCTGACTGATAGCCTCTTTTTTCGACTTTGGCAATTGCGGATGTGGCTTTAATACATTTGTATCATTGAAAATACCAAGATAAATTTGACCTATAGCGCCAAGATATGATGGACTAGCATGTTCAACTTCTTTGGCATTTAAATCCAATATTTTAGCATAGCAGCCAAGAGCTTCGCCATAACGCATCGTACTTGCATACAAATTCCCGAGAATTACGGTAGTCATCACAGTAAAGTTTCGATTTTTCAATTCAGTATAAAGCTCGAGCGCTCTGGTCAACTCTTTTTCGCTCAAATCATATTGTTCCAAAAAACAATGATTTTCGCCCAGACACATCAGCGCATGCGCTTCATCGCTTTTTACACCACTTTTATGCGCAACATCTATAGCTTTTACAAGATACTCATTTGCCTTTTTATAATTATTCTGGTATATATATACTGTACCGAGAGCCCCAAGGCTTTGCGATAGCCCCCGATAATCATCCAGCTTTTCAAAAATGGATAACGATTTTAAAAATGCATCAAGTGACTTTACAAAATTGCCTTGCTCTAAGTAAACATACCCAATGCTATAATAACTAAGACCTAATCGCTTTTGCGAATAAAGCTTTTTAAACCGATCTATAGCTTCGTTAAATAAAGTAATCGATGTGTCGAAACTCCTACTATAGTAATAATATAACGCTTTGTCATAAACCGAAATCGCAAAACCGAGTTCCCAATTTTGTTTTTTGGCAAGTTCATATTCAATAATACTGTTAGACAAAATCGTATCGGGCTGTTCGGGTGGCCAAAGTTCAGATATACCATCGAGCAATATTATCTTGGTTGTATCATCTTTGGCTGACTTCAACAATTTCTTTAAAGAATCTAATTTTGATTGTTGTGCGCTTGAGTTGAAATAAATTAAACAAAAAGCAAAATAAAACGCGTATTTAAAATAGTTTTTCATAGCCAATTGATTGAGCTGTCAATATACAAACTATTTTTTATTGAATTTGTGATATTTACCCTACATAAGCGCTTCTATTTTCCTAAAGCGATGAATAGTTGCTAAATTCTACATCCACCACTTGATTAATCACATCCGTTGCTTCCAAATAAATTTAGTTCGCAAGAAATATTTACGAAGCCTGTAACAAAATACAAATTGGCGAAAAATAACTGGCAAGACTGACAATGCTGGAATTGATAAACAGATTAAATCAGACAAAGCAAACAAGAACAATCAAAATATAGATTTGCAGACAATAGCGATTGTACTAAACAAAAAAAAGCAATGGCAACGAACAAAGGAAATTTACTCAAGAATAAATACAGAATTCTGCGTTGCCAACTATGAATTAGCCTCAAAAAAAAAATCCATCAGGAGCGTTTTCCTGATGGATTTAAAAAGAGCGGAAGACGAGACTCGAACCCGCGACCCCAACCTTGGCAAGGTTGTGCTCTACCAACTGAGCTACTTCCGCATGTATTTTAAGAACTGTTGTCCCGTTTTGGGAGTGCAAAGATAGAAACTTGTTTCGAAAAAACAAAACCTAACGTTTCTTTTTTTTCAAAAAACAGATAAACCCTTTTGATTACAAATCTGCGCTATGTATGATGATAGCTTCTGAATAATAATTGCCGCTGCAAACTAACACAAACCGCATACAAGCTATGTGGCATTGGACATCAAAGTATTGAACATTTGAACTAATTTTGCAAGCATGCAAGCAACACTTAGCGAACAAGAATTGGTACGCCGCGAAAAGCTTAAAGAGATAAAGGCACTTGGTATAGACCCTTATCCGGCTCCCCTATTTGAAATCACCCACACGGCAAAACAGATTAAAGAAGAATATACTGAGGGCACTGCCGACCAGTTTAAAAAAGTATCCATTGCAGGCCGCATAATGGGCGTCCGGGATATGGGCAAGGCCAATTTTGGCGTGCTGCAAGATATGACCGGTAAAATACAGATATACATAAAGCGCGATGACATCTGCCCGGGCGACGATAAAACCATGTATAACACAGTATGGAAAAAACTGCTCGACATAGGCGATATTATCGGCGTTAAAGGTTTTGCTTTCATTACCAAAACCGGCGAAACTTCTATTCACGTAGAAGAATTTGTGCTACTAACCAAAAGCCTACACCCACTACCTGTTATTAAAGAAAAGGATGGCGAAGTATATGATGCGGTAACAGATCTGGAATTCAAATACCGGCAGCGTTATGCCGACCTGATTGTTAACCCAGGTGTTCGTGATACGTTCATTAAGATAACAAAAATGAAGAACGCCATTCGTTCGTTTCTGAACGAACGGGGCGCTCTGGAAGTGGACACGCCTGTGCTGCAAAGCATACCCGGCGGCGCTACGGCACGTCCGTTTGTAACCCACCACAACGCCCTTGATATGCCGCTATACTTGCGCATAGCCAATGAACTGTACCTGAAAAGGCTGATAGTTGGCGGTTTTGAGTGGGTTTATGAATTTAGTAGAAACTTCAGAAATGAAGGAATGGACCGCACACACAATCCTGAATTTACTATTCTGGAATTTTATGTAGCCTACAAAGACTATCTGTGGATGATGGAAACCACAGAACAGTTGCTGGAACGTACGGCCATCGCCACCAACGGCACAAGTATTACCAACGTAAACGGTGTAGAGATAGACTTTAAAGCTCCATACAAACGTATTAGTATCTACGACGCCATTAAAGAACATACTGGTATAGACATTAGCCAAATGGATGAAGATGGATTGCGCGATGTGTGCAAGCAACTCCATATAGATACCGACCCATCTATGGGCAAAGGCAAGCTGATAGATGAACTGTTTGGTGGCAAATGTGAAAAACACTACATACAGCCTACTTTTATAATAGACTATCCTATCGAGATGAGTCCGCTCACGAAAAAACACCGTGAAAAAGCTGGCTTGGTAGAACGTTTTGAGCTAATTATAAACGGCAAGGAAATAGCTAATGCCTATAGCGAGTTGAACGATCCGATAGATCAGCGCGAGCGTTTTGAAGATCAGGTAAAGCTAATGGAACGCGGCGATGAAGAAGCTATGTTCATCGACTACGACTTCCTTCGCGCTCTGGAATATGGCATGCCGCCTACTGCTGGTATCGGTTTTGGTATCGAACGTTTAGCTATGTTGCTCACTGGTCAGGTATCCATACAAGATGTGTTGTTATTCCCGCAAATGAGAGCAGAAAAATAATTACGAAAAGGTTGTCCGAAAAACGGGCAACCTTTTTTACAATAAACCCATTCAATAACGACTTTCAAATAACGACTGTGAAATATTTATTGCAACTTTCATTAATCCTGTCCTCCACTTTAGCCTCAGCCCAGTCTTATACCGACAGTATGATAAAATACCGTCAAAAATATATTGCAGAGCTGATTGCCGAAAGTAATGGACCTGTTAAACCATCGCAATCGAAAAATATCCAGTTTTT
>CAZLPE010000008.1:1919-4130 GCA_964561325.1 uncultured Flavipsychrobacter sp. | reverse complement strand
GATATTGTAAATGGGAAAGTGACCATAGACTTCAATAAGTGCTACAACCCTTATTGCGCTTATGCCGATGGCTGGTCGTGCCCAATACCTCCGAAAGAAAATAACTTACCCATTGAAATAAGAGCCGGAGAGAAAATGTTTATTCACTAAAGCCATTTTCTGGGCAATATGCACACGGCCCAATGGCTTAGAATTTTATTTTGAAATTTAACTACATTTGCGTTCGCTAAAAATACAAAAGTTATGACCGAATTATTGGGCCAGACAATAGACGATGTGTCGGTAAGCATGAAAAAAGCCATTGCTCACCTTGAACTGGAAATTAGTAAAATAAGAGCGGGAAAAGCTACGCCACAAATAGTAGACGGTATATCTGTAGAATATTACGGTAACCCTACCCCCCTAAATCAGGTTGCAAACGTTATGGCGCCAGATGCTCGTACTATCACTATTCAGCCTTGGGAAAAGAAGATGATAGCCCCGATTGAAAAAGCAATAATGGCGTCTAATATTGGGCTAACTCCACAAAATGATGGCAATATTATCCGGTTGTTTTTACCTCCGCTTACTGAAGAGCGCCGCCGCGAATTGGTTAAACGAGTATTGGGCGAGGGCGAACAAGCAAAAGTAGCGGTACGTAGTATACGCCGCGATAGTATTGAGCAAGTAAAAAAATTGCAGAAAGATGGTTTGAGCGAAGACATTGCAAAAGATGGTGAAGCAAGAATACAAGGTATCACAGATAAATTTATCTTGTTGGTAGACCAACACTGCAAAGACAAAGAAAAAGAGATAATGACCATATAATGGTTACAGCCAATACGAATTGGAGTAATGCACTGCTACATCTGGCTTAAATGGTTGGTGAGTAGCGCATTACTCCTTTTTTATTTCTACTACCCTATTGCATACTAAAGCAATGCTTTAAAATACTACACCAATTTTCAGTAATAATGAGCGAACTACAAAAACAGATCATTCTGTTGTTTTCTATTCCCATCTATGCTATAATCATACCGCTGGAAATATTAATCAGTAATTTCAGGCGCCTCAATTTTTATTCCTGGAAGGAGACTATTGTAAATATTTACCTGAATATACTCAATGCAGGTGTAGATATGATCGTGCGTTTGCTGTTTGCATTTGTTGTTCTTGATTTTTTCTATCAATACCATCTACCTATCGCTTGGCATCCGGTTGCATACTGGTTTGTATTGCTCATTGGCGAAGATTTCCTTTTTTGGCTCGAACACTTGGTTGACCACAGCAGCAGGCTATTCTGGGCTGTACACGTAACGCATCATTCGTCGCCGGAATATAATCTGAGCACTGGCTTCCGTTCATCTGTCTTTATGCCATTGTATAAATATTTCTACTTTATACCGCTGGCGCTGCTCAATTTTCGCCCTATGGATGTGCTGTTTATGTTTTCAATAACCCAGATTTACGGCATATTGGTTCATACGCAGATTATAAAAAAGCTACCGAAATGGGTTGGTTATATTTTTGTAACACCTGCTCATCATCGTGTACACCATGCCAGCAACATAGAATACCTAGACCGTAATATGGGTATGGTTTTCATTATTTGGGATCGCATTTTCGGGACGTTTACAGATGAAAGCGACCAAATACAGACAAAATTTGGCATAACTAAGCCCATCGCTACACCCTACCACCCTATAAAAATAGTAACGCACGAATGGGTTGACCTTGCTAAAGATTGGAAACGAGCCCCATCGCTCAGCGACAAGCTCAACTACCTTTTTCGCGCGCCGGGTTGGAGTCACGATGGCAGCGCAAAGACCACAAAACAACTACAAAAAGAACTTGCGCAAATAAAAAACGACTAACGCTGTGCGCTGCACATTAGTCTTAATATTATTTTTCTGTACTACGCAACAAAGCCCGTCTTGCAACAAAGCAAAACGGGCTGTATAAATAATTGAAAATTTAGTTCAAATCGCCTAAGCGTGCCAGTTCTTTATCCATATCTCTGGCCTGCATGCTTTTCGGGTACTCGTCGCGTATACGCTTGAAAGCTGCTTTAGCTTCGTTTACATTGCCGCTTGCTTCGTAAGCAAGAGCCAACTGATAAAGGAACATAGGCGTGGTAAGCGCATCATCTTTATCGGCAGTTGCTTTCTTGAAATAATCAATAGCTTTGGCAGTTTCGCCGTTTTCCATATATGCCTCTCCAAGCGCGCCATA
>CAZLPE010000008.1:0-1819 GCA_964561325.1 uncultured Flavipsychrobacter sp. | reverse complement strand
TCATAAGCCAACTGAACCCCTTCGAGAGGATTAAAATCCTCTTCAATTTCAGTAACAGGAGTTCTTTCTACACCGGGTTGGTTTCTTGCTGAATTTGCCATAAATCGTAATGAAAATTGTGTTTAAAAAACCTGCAAAGGTTATCTAATAAACTATGTTGGGTTAGTAAATGTTGTTTAGTTTGTGAATGTTTGCAAAACAGTAAGCAGCAAATATATTAACATTAGTCAACAATAAAAGGATAATTCTGATCTACATAAATATCTTTATACAGTTCATCATCATTAGGGAATGGACTCTCTTCTGCAAACTTCACAGAATCTTCCACTTCCATTTTCACTTTTTCATTGATCATTTCAATCTGTTCTTCTGTCGCCCAATTATTGGCCATAATCGTTTTCAGAACCTCAGTGATCGGATCGCGGTCTTTATATTCTTCTACTTCTTCTTTTGAACGATATTTTGCCGGATCGCTCATCGAGTGTCCACGATAACGGTAGGTTTTTATTTCCAGGAATGTTGGTCCTCCGCCTTCGCGTGCGCGACGCACAGCGCGTTCTACCGCTTTGTGCACTTCCTCGCAACTCATACCGTCTACGCTATCTCCGGGCATATCATATGCATCTGCAAGACGATAGATATCCTGTACTTTAGACGTGCGCTCAACCGAAGTACCCATCGCGTAGTAGTTATTTTCGCAAATAAACACTACCGGCAATTGCCACAATACAGCCATATTGAATGCCTCATGCAGCAATCCCTGACGAGCTGCACCATCGCCAAACATACAGATAGTTGCACGGTCGGTGCCATTGTATTTCTCTGCAAAGGCTATACCGGCTCCCAAGCCTATTTGGCCGCCCACAATACCGTGACCGCCAAAAAACCTTTTCTCTTTCGAGAAAAAGTGCATACTACCACCCTTGCCTTTTGTACAGCCTGTAACTTTACCATAAAGTTCAGCCATACATTCACGGGGGGTAATACCCTTAGCTATTGCCAGTCCATGATCGCGGTAGGCGGTTATCATATTATCATCGTCTCTGGTGGCGGTCATCAAACCGGCGGCCACCGCTTCCTGCCCTATATATAAATGGCAAAAACCGCGTATTTTCTGATTGCCGTACAACTGACCTGCTTTTTCCTCAAAGCGGCGGAGTAACAGCATTATCTCATACCAATACAAATATGTCTCTTTACCGAAAGGAGTGTACACTATTGTTTAAATTTGTGCGAATTTATAAAAACTTTTGTATCTATCCGCTCCTTTGAACAGTATAAATAAAATATCGTTGCTGCAATTTCGCAATTACAGCTCAGCTACCTTCGAATTTGCAGCGCCTGTTACGTGTATAGCCGGCCCTAATGGCAGCGGCAAAACAAATTTGCTGGATGCGGTTTATTATCTCTGCTACACTAAAAGTTATTTCACCTCCTATCAGCAAAATAATGTGCAGACCGGCTCCGATGGCTTCAGGGTGGCGGGCATCTTCACTAAGCAGGAAAAGGAAGAAACAATTAGCTGCAAATGGAAGGGCGGTAAAAAAGAAATTGCCCGAAACAATGTAGAATACGAAAAAATAACCGACCACATAGGGCAATATGCGGCAGTAATGATTGCGCCCGACGACACCGAGCTCATCAACGGCGGCAGCGAACTAAGACGTAAGTGGATAGATAGTATTCTTGGGCAGGTAGACCGCCAGTATCTGGAAATGCTGATCAGGTATCAGCGCATATTGCTGCAGCGCAATGCCTGGCTAAAACTGCATGGGGCAAACCCCGCGCCCAACTATGCCGAACTGGACTTTTACAATGC
>CAZLPE010000007.1:57620-58945 GCA_964561325.1 uncultured Flavipsychrobacter sp. | reverse complement strand
TAGCCACTGCGGGTATTACTGTTAATGCCTCGGCAGCTATATCTGGCGTTAGTTCTGTATGCGTTGGTCAGTCGGCAACTCTTAGCAATGCTGTTTCTGGCGGGGTGTGGAGCAGCGAAAATACATTGATCGCATCAATAGGCTCTTTAACTGGAATAATAACAGGCGTAGCAGGTGGAACTGTTAATATATCGTACACTACAGCTTCAGGCTGCGTCGTTCGGACCACTTTCTTTGTTAATTCACTTTCGGTAATTACAGGTGCAACTTCGGTATGTGTGGGTTCAACAGCTACATTAAGCAATGCAACAAGTGGTGGCAGATGGACGAGTAGCAACACAGGTATCGCGACTATAGGTTCAAGTTCTGGCGTTGTCACAGGCGTTGCCACAGGAACTGCAACTATTACGTACGCCACAAGTTTGGGTTGTATCGCCACTCAGCCAATTTCTGTTGTTAATATAGGGGCTATCGCAGGACCGACAAGCGTTTGCTCAGGCCAAACCATTTCGCTGACAAATAGCGCGCCCGGGGGAGTATGGAGAAGCAATAATACAGCCATAGCTGCAATCGGTTCAACTACCGGCGTATTGACTGGAAACTCAGCTGGCGTAGTTACTATCTCGTATTCCATTGGTTCTGTTGGCACAAGTTGCAATGCCACTTATACAGTTACAGTAAATGCCAGCGGAATGCGGGGAGTTCCTTCAACAATTTGTGTTGGCAGCAGATCTATTGGAGCCGCAGATTTGTCATTGGGCGGTATATTCCAAAGTAGCAATAATAGTATTGTTTCCGTAGGAAGTGTATACGGCGATGTAGCAGGTGTTTCGCCTGGCACAGCAATAATATCTTATACATTGCCTACAGGTTGTTTGAGTACTCAATCAATAACTGCTTTACCCAATGGCCCAATAACAGGCCCTAATAAAGTTTGCAATGGACAAAGCATCGCCCTTAGTCCGGCTGTGTCGGGAGGTACATGGGTTAGCGGCAATACGCTTATGGCAAGTGTAGGTTCTGTTACCGGCATTGTTACCGGAGGTTCAGCGGGATCGGTAGTTATATCTTATACCACAGGTTCGGGCTGCCGATCAACATTCAATCTCACAGTTGCTACTATATCAGCAATAGGCGGAGTTAGCTCGGTTTGCGGCAGCCAGTCGATTTCGCTGACCGACGCCACGACTGGCGGCACATGGAGTTCGTCAAACCTATCAGTAGCTACAGTAGGCACAACTGGTATAGTGGTGGGCGCCAGTAGCGGCGGCACAGCAATCATCACCTATTCATTGGGGGCAGGTTGCGTAACTACAAAAGCAGTA
>CAZLPE010000007.1:41784-57520 GCA_964561325.1 uncultured Flavipsychrobacter sp. | reverse complement strand
CCAATACGGGTCTTGGCGGACTATGGTCGTCGAGCAATACGGCAATAGGTACAGTAATAGCCAATACGGGCGCTGTAACGGGCGTATCAGCAGGTACCTTTATCATTACGTATGCCATAGGAACGAGCTGCGTCGCGGTGGCTACAGTTACTGTAAATGCATTGAATAGAATAACCGGACCAGGAACGGTGTGCGTAGGCCAAACAACAACCTTGAGTAATACAACACCGGCTGGCGGCACATGGAGCAGCGGCAATAATACCATAGCTACCATTGGTTCTACTACAGGTATAGTTGCGGGGGTAACAGGCGGTTCGGTGGTTATGTCGTTTACGGTAGCTGGTACCGGCTGCAGAGCAACATATAATATGGGCGTGGACGCTTTGTCTGCTATAACGGGCGCAACGAGCGTATGTCAGGGTAGTACGGCTACGCTGATCGAGGTAGGCCTGGGTACATGGAGTAGTAGCAACACCGGCGTGGCGAGTATAGGTACAGCAACTGGCGTTGCTACAGGCGTTAGCTCGGGCACGGCTACTATATCATTTATTATGAATACCTCAAGGTGTACCGCTATCAAAACGTTTACTGTACATCCGGCCGATATGATAACGGGATTAAATACGGTATGTATCTCCACGCCAATCACACTGAATAATTCAGTTTCGGGTGGTTCCTGGTCGTCAACCAATCCGACAATTGCGAGGGTAGGGTCTACAACCGGCATTGTAACAGGCCTTGTTGCCGGCCCGGGCACTACTATAACCTATACCACATTGCAAGGCTGCAGAAGTACAAAACTGATTGCTGTAGCTTCGTGCAGGCACGGAAGCGACGCTGAATTAGAAGACGCTATAGGAAGCAGCGAGTTCACGCTGATACCTAACCCGAACAGCGGCGAGTTTACGATCAAGGGAACTTTTGCATCTGGCAAAGATGAAGAAGCGACGATAGAAGTGGTGAACATGCTTGGTCAGGTAGTGTATCGAGCGAAGGCAACCGCAGTAGGCGGACTCCTGAATGAGCAAGTAAAGATCAACGGTACGTTGGCCAACGGCATGTATTTGTTGAACTTACATTCAGGCACTGAATCTAAGGTGTCCCATTTTGTGATAAGTAAGTGATGAATCTATACCAAAATCGCCGCCCGATTTGAAGTTTCGGGCGGCGATTTTTTTAAATTTCTCGGCTGTATTTGAATGTCTAAGTATGTTTATCGCCATGCTGGCGGAACGAAAAAAGATAGCCACATAGGCTTAGTGTGTTATAAATCATCCTATCTTTTCTATCCCTTCGCGTTTGCCGCTGCCCGATAGCAGGTACACTACCGCCATTCGTATGGCAACGCCGTTTTCTACCTGATCGAGGATAATAGATTGTTTTGAATCTGCTACATCCGATGTTAGCTCTACGCCGCGATTTATAGGGCCGGGGTGCATGATAACAATATCCTTTGCCAGGCTGTCGAGCATTTGCTTGTTTACGCCATAGTATTGGGCATATTCGCGCAAAGTGCTGAACAGCGGTTTGTGCTGCCGCTCCAGTTGAATGCGCAACACATTGGCTACATCGCACCATTCCAGCGCTTTTTTTACATTGTACTCTACTCTTACCCCCAGCGACTCTATATGCTTGGGTATCAATGTTGGCGGCCCGGCTACCGTCACTTCTGCACCAAGTTTGTTAAGGCAAAAAATATTGCTCAACGCCACACGACTGTGCATGATGTCGCCGATTATGGTAATGCGTTTCCCTTTCACCGATCCCAGTTTTTCGCGTATAGAGTATGCGTCCAGTAGGGCTTGTGTGGGGTGTTCGTTAGCGCCGTCGCCGGCATTTATTATGCTTGCATCAGTATGGTTGGCTAAAAACCAGGGAGCTCCGCTTGCCGAATGGCGCATTACCACCATATCCACCTTCATAGCAAGTATGTTGTGTACGGTATCTATCAATGTTTCGCCTTTTGACACAGACGAACCTGATGCGGAAAAATTGACAACATCTGCACCCAGCCGTTTTTCGGCCAGTTCAAAAGATATTCGGGTACGGGTTGAGTTTTCAAAGAAAATATTGGCGATTGCAATGTGGTTGAGCGTAGGTAATTTTTTAATAGACCTGTTGAGTACCCCTTTAAAATTATCGGCTGTTATAAATATCTGCTCAATATCGTTAACGGTTAGTTCCTTTATTCCAAGCAGATGTTTTACAGATAATGACATATAATGATAATGTGTGGTTAACCAAATCTAAAAAATCTCAATCACTCTTTACAATGCCGGCGTTACTGCTTATCCAGCAATACTACCTCATCTTTGCCGTCTTTTTCCAGCCAGTATACTTTTACTTTTTGCGTCAAAATAGTGTCTACGGTATGACCGGTATAGTCGGGCTGTACCGGCAACTCGCGACTGAACCTGCGGTCTATCAGCGTTAGTAACTCTACCTTTTTGGGTCTGCCAAAATCGATAAGCGCATCCATGGCCGACCGTATGGTGCGTCCTGTATGCAAAACGTCGTCTATAAGTATCACGCTTTTTCCGGCTATACTAAAATTTATATCGGTAAAAGAGGGCACTTGTATGTCGTTGCGGGTTTGCAGGTCGTCGCGGTAGAAGGTAATATCCAGCTTGCCATAATCGATATTGTTGTTACCGGTAATGTTTTTTACAATCTGGGTTATGCGGTCTGATAGTAGAATGCCTCGCGGTTGAATGCCAATAATAACTGAATCTCTGAACGACAGATGGTTCTCTACCAGTTGATGCGCAAGGCGCAGCAGGGTAATGTTTAGCTGGTCGTTATTGAGCAGTGTTTTCACGGCGTTGGAATTTGAGTCCAAAAATAATCATACCCAGTCTATTTTACGAATTAGCGCCCGAAAAATGTTTTTTCTCATTTTCGGCTGCATAGAATTTGGTACTTTCGCAGTTGAAAAGTAGTCTGCAAAACAGGTGCGTTCAGCGGCGCAAAATTCCTTTGTTTTACTGTTTTACATACTGTTTTCAACGAAGAATAATAGGTTTTACAGACCGGTAAAGTAATAATATACAATGCAAGACATTAATGCTTTTTTCGATGAATACGCCAAGGCGCTGGAGCGTTTGAACACTAAGCTGATGGCGCAATTGTACAATATACCCTGCACAATGTTGTCTGACGATGCTACTACCATCTTCAACGACGCCGGAAAACTCGAAGGTTTTTTTAATCAGGGAGTCGGCTTTTACCGGCAGTTTGGCATTGTTGGTGTTCGTCCGGATGTGTGGAACCGCAAGCCCTGGTCTAAAAAAATAATTCAGGTTAAGGTAAACTGGCAGTACTTCGATGTGCAGAAGAAGCCCATATACAATTGCGACTATCATTACATACTGAAACTCGATAAGCACAATCAGTGGAAGATCATACTATCCGTGTCTGAAAATGAACGCGAGCGTATGGAAGAGTGGCAGCGTAGCGCCCACAAATAAGTGAAACACCATAGACATTTAAAAAAGGTAGCATGGCGGTAGAAAAAAAGAAACTAATATTTTACGAGTGGTTGGTTTTTATAGCCTACGGCTTTTTTATACTTATGGGGCTAACCTGGTTTATAATGAGCTATATGAGCGGCGGTCAGTTCAACTATCAGGCATTTATTGTCATTGCATTATTTGTAGTGCAGGCATATTACAAACACAAGTTGGCCAACTTAATAATTGGCGTTTTGTGTCTTGCGCTTTCTATATTTATGCTATTGCAGAGTTTGCTAATTGGCAAGCACGGCGGTTTCGATGCATTGGCTGTGGGTATGACAGCTATGTCTATTTTCAGTATCATTATGTCTATGATATTAATGTTTAGTTATACAAAACTTAGCTTTAAAGACCAATAATCACAAAGCCCTGATGAAAAAATACACCCGCGCTGCATCGCTGATAGGCTTGGCATTTACGCTTGCTACGGCTTGTAAAAAATCTGAATCGGAAAATCCATTCAACAATGTACGTATTGCTACCGTAGATCTCACCAAAGCGAACATCCACCAGCAATACAGGTTTGTATACGACTATAGCAACAATGTTGATTCTATCGTTTCAGGCAGCGGTTTCAGAAAGTTCAGCTATTTTGGGTCGTCGTTTTCTATTACCGACGAAAACAGTAATGTAACTACGGTGTATGCAAACACATCGGGGTGGATACTCAAAGTATTGGTGAAAGACACAATCAATTTTACCTACAACAGCGCCAATAATAGTCAGTTATCGCAAAAAGACATCTGGACTACCATAACAACTTATCCTTTTTACAAGAAGTTATCTACTACATATGCCTGGAGCGGCGGCGATGTGGTTACCGTTAATGCGCCTACTGGTATAGAAAACTACACCTACGAACCAGGCAAGAACGCGCAACCCGGAGATGCATGGCGTATAGACCAGATATTGGAATATGGAAGATCGTATGTAAAAACTTTTCACCTACCTACAATAAAAACTATGGATGGTGTTTGGGATGAGCAATACCTCTACGATTACGATAACAATGGTAGGATTAGCCAACTCAGGAAGATAAAAAACAATAAAGATCTGGTGGAAAACGACACTACCGTATATAAGTTTACTTATTATTAATGCAAGCGCGACTGCAATAAATAGCCGATGTAAGGCATGTTTTTGCAGCCGGTAACAACCAATAAATGAAGCAAGTCCGAATTCAGCGAAATATTGCCTTATTATCTATATTGCTTTTTTTGGCAAAACTGCTGGCTTGGTACCTAACAGCATCTGTAACAGTGCTGACCGATGCGCTGGAGAGTATAGTGAATATGGTTGCCGGGTTTGTGGGGCTGTTCAGTATAGCGTTGGCCAATTTGCCTCGCGACACTAATCACCCATATGGCCATGGCAAGGCCGAGTTTTTATCATCGGCGGTGGAGGGTGCGCTGATATTTATTGCCGGTATAGTTATTATTTTTCAGGCTGTCCACCAGTTGTTGGCTCCGCACCCGCTGCAAAGGTTGGATGTGGGTTTGATAATAATAGTTGCAGCCGGACTCGTAAACTATGCGGTGGGTAAGTATGCCGAGCGCGAGGGTAAGAAAAACAATTCTATGGTATTGGTATCGGCAGGCAGCCATTTGGTGTCCGATGCTTACTCAACAATAGCAGTTGTGGTAGGTCTTGGGTTGCTGTTGCTTACCAACAACCGGTTCGCGTGGCTCGATAGCGCTGTGGCGTTGTGTTTTGCGCCGGTTATTATGATTACAGGATACCGCGTACTCCGGAAATCTGTGGCGGGTATGATGGATGAAATGGATATGACCCTGCTGAAAAATGTGATTGACGTATTGCAGAAAAACCGTCAACCGCAATGGGTAGACCTCCACAACCTGCGGGTGATACAGTATGGCAGCCTTATGCATGTGGACGCCCACCTAACGCTGCCCTGGTACCAACTGGTAGCCGATGCCGATAAAGAAATACACAACCTGGAGCGCCTGATAAAAGCAAATTTCAGTAATCAGGTTGAGCTGTTTATACACATAGATAGCTGTATGCCCTACCAATGCAAACTTTGCGCCATGCCGGATTGCCGTGAGCGTAAAGCGACTTTTGAACGGCAAATGGAATGGAAAACAGAAAATGTATGGGCCGACGCCAAGCATGGTAAAAATGTTACAGCCGATAAATAATCGTCTTTTGCCTATTTAATTGCTCAGGTACTGCTCCGCGCGCGAGTTCAGGTTGTTGCCCGCATTATCGTTGATATACAAATAGTTGCGCCAGGCAGGGTTTTGCAGTTCGCCCGCTACTGTACTGTGCAGCAGTTTGTAGTCGCCAATCATCTGATTGGGTTTGTAAAACAAAAACACGGCATTCGTTATTTCCTTTTGGTTTTTTTGGGTGAGCACATTATACTGCCATACCTCGTAGGGTAGGGCTCCGGGATCGTTCTGAACGGTAACAATATCGGTGGGAGGGCCGTAGCGCAAATACATATATCCGCGTTCGGTTTCGTAGCCGGGCTGGCCGCTGCCTTTAAACAATTTGTTTACCTCCATCACCTTGGCCGAATATTCCTTCCAGGCTTTTGCAGGGTCGCGCTTATTGATGTTTTGAAAATAGTTGTATATGTAGTAGCGCATATACAGATCGTCGGGTTTTTTCAGAAAGCTGTTGATGGCTTGCGTACCGGCATAGTCCGAAATAGGTAGCAGCATTTTAAGGATTGCGCGTATTTCGCCGAGATTGTATTTAGAAAGGAATGTTTTATCCAGGTCCAGCACTTTTACATTCTCTATAGATGTGTCGCGCGCAGCTCTTGCTACAGGCGCCGCCGTGTCTGCCTTTGGCGGCCGCGTGTTCATACGCTGAAAGAACAGCGTAGTAGATGCTACAGTTTGGTGGACATTGTTGCCCAGCGAAATATTGAGATAATAATTGCCTGAGGGCAGCGACTCAATATTGAAACTACCAGATACAGGAACTATAGCCTTGGGCGAGATAGTGTCGGTTTTTATGAAAGTGAGATAATGCGCTTCGTTTTCTTTCTTTGATATAGTAACACGCACCGCCAGCGGATAGTCTATTTTTGCTATTTCATTGGCTTTATACAGTTCGGCATAATAGTGCAGGTAAGTGCGGTTGTTGTCTAAAAAGTTGGCCGAAGACGGCAACATTTGGACGCCGTTTTTTTTGAATGGTGACGCTACCGGATTATTTAATGTGGTATCTAGTAACTGGGGGCTGCTGAAAAAAGCTGTACTGGAGATAGGCGCAAGCGTAAGGGTATCTGTATAGGAAAATTTATTGTTGCTATCGGCAAGATCCGTAAGTCTCAGTCGCAGCGTTACCTTGCCGGGTTGCAGGTAGTAGCGGCGCAGGTCGCGTATGGTCTGCGCCATAAGTTCGCTCACATTTGCGCGCGGCACAGTTTGTAGTATAAACTCGTCTTCCTTAACTACTCCGGCATCGGTTGAAAAGCTTATCACCGTTTTAATTCGGGCTACAATACCTTTTTCTGGTATTGTAGTGTAGCGTATTGTCTGCGGATTTATTTGCCAGTAGGTTTCAACCGACGGTGTAAGTATGTTGTTATGAAGCGGGTCTGGCAAGTAAAAGGTGGAGTGCGCCACCACAGCATCGAGCGCCAAAGCCCGCGCTGTAGCGGCAATAAGCAATATACATACGGCAGTTAAGCGGTGCATTGAGTATTTTTTTGCAAATTACTATATATACGGCTATCGGCGGTGTGGTGCAGGGTATTTTAACAAAGTGGGCGGCAAGTGTATTCATATTTCAGAAGTCATTTGCCATAATAATCTAACCGCTTCTTAAAATATTTTATCTTAAACACTATGATTTGTCATTAATGTCGACTATATTTATCTTACCCTTCAATTAAACTTATTTTTTATGAAAAACCTAACTCTATCATTGCTCTTTGTTCTTTCATTCGGTATTTCTGCTGTAGCAAGACCATACATTTGGTTTGCGCGCCCAACAATTTGTGTAGGCGATACAGCGAAAATGTTTATAACTGGTGCAAGCACATCTGGAACTTGGTCAATGTCAACTACCCCATATGTTCATTTTGATTATTTTAATAGTATTTGGTTAGGTGTTTCCGTTGGCACGTCAATTATTACGTATACGGAATCTACAGGAGCATACGCAACTGCCAGTATAAATGTAGTAGCAGCCACAGCAGCCATAACTGGTCCCAATGCGGTATTTGTAGATTCGTCTATTCATCTTAATGTCAGTGGTAGTTTCACCGGCCTCAGTCCTACATGGTCATCCGTCAATCCGGGTATTGCTTCCGTATCTGGCGCTGGTCTAAGCGCTACGGTTACGGGAGTTAGAGTCGATACAACGATAATTAAATACAATATTTCTCCTGAATGTAATATTTACCACACGGTTAGCGTAAACCCAACTCCTTGCACAGGCGTACCTGACCCGGGTATTGTTTCCGGGAGTATGTTGCTTTGTCCTGGAATAACTGAACGATTAGTATTGTCTGGATACACGACAAGCAGTACTACATTGCAATGGCAATCTTCTTTAGATAGTGTTACCTGGGTAGATGTGCCGGGTGCAAGAAGCTCATTTTTAAATGATACGCCGTTAGTATCTACCTGGTACCGATGCAGGGTGACATGTGCCACATCCGGATTAAGCGCATACTCGCGAAGTTTATATTTGCCCAAACGCAATGTTATCTTTAGCCATTACTATGCTATGCATGGCGGCATACTGTGCAATACTGTCCGATTTACCGTAAATTCTTGTCATAGCGTCAGCGGACTAAATATGGTTACCATCTATGGCGATGGGGCAACAGATACTTCATCGGTATCGATTTACGGATATGGCGACACCTATTTTGATCATAGTTATGCACTTTCAGGTACTTATACGGTCAAGCATATATTACGTTTTGGCGCAGTATCTGTAGATTCTGTTATTTATACATACGAACATATTAGCTGTAACACATCGCTAATAAAGTTGTATGAAGATGCAAATAGTAATTGTATTTTCGATTCCGGCGACGTTTATAATCATGCACCTATAACACTAAGAATAGATTCGAACCACATACCCATAGATACCGTAAGTGTAACAAGCGGTTTGTACTATAGGGCATATGGGCCTGCCGGCGACGTTTACACGTTTACTATTTTGTCTATGCCGCCCGAATTGACAGTGACCTGCTCGCTATCAAGAGCTTTAGATATAACTATACCGGCCTTTGGCGATACAATTGCAACCCGTTATTTTGGTTTAGCCTGCAGCGGCGGGCGACCGTTAGATGTGGTATTAAGAAGCAATTTGGATTGCTTTAGAAATGGAGCCAGTGGCATGATATACGTGAACAACAACGATTGTACCCCATTGAGCACAACCGTTACATTGCAGGTTGATTCAAACTATGTTTTTAACAGTTCGAGTATTCTTCCAACCTCAGTTATGGGGCGTACCGTTGTGTGGAATGTTGACTCTATTAGTTATTTGAGCGGCGCCAAATATATTTATTTCAGCCTACTTCCACCCGATTTGTTCGATATCACAACTTGGCCTGTATTGGGCGATACCGTACTAACTGTTGCTACTTTAGGGGCAATACCCGGCGATATTGACACCGCCAATAATAGAGTACGGTATGTGAATACTGTGCGTGGCAGTTACGACCCTAACGAAATCACTGTTTCGCCCTTCGGCCCAATACTGCCCTGCACCGAGCTAACCTATTCTATATATTTTGAAAATATGGGTAACGATACTGCCCATAATATTTACGTGATGGATACGCTAAGCGACAATCTGGATCTGAGTACCATGAAGATAGTAGATGCAACTGCAACAATGAATATATATCGTTTTAAACAGGATGGTATCAATGTGTTGAAATTCGATTTTCCCAACATAAAACTACCAGATAGCTCGCATCACAATCTTTGTAAGGGTAGTTTCAGTTACAAAATAAAAACAAAAAATGCGCTTTCCGACGGAACAACTATACCGAACAGGGCAGGAATTTATTTTGATTATAACGAACCGGTATTAACCAATACGGTTGTTAGTACGATAGGTATGGCGCCGCTTACAGGCGTCGATACAGTATGTCTTGGCGCACAAATATTGCTTAATACCCTAACGCAGGGCGGCTTATGGCGCAGCAGTAACGGTAATGCAAGCGTTACTTCTGGAGGCGCTGTTACCGGATTGGCGGTAGGCTTAGATACTATAGGCTATACAGTGGCCAATGCTTGTTTGTCCAGAACCAACGAAAAAACAATAACAGTTCATAGCGTTACTCCATCGGTCAGTATTGGCTCCAGTTTGCCCATCGGTCATCCGGCCTGCGAGGGTAGCGCAGTAACACTTAATGCTGTAACCGCAAACGGCGGCCCAGCGCCTGGCTACGTATGGCGCAAAAATGGCGTTGTAGTGGGTATGTTACCTACCTACAGCTTTGTGCCGGTTGACAGAGATTCGGTTTCGCTGCTGCTATCAAGCAACGCCTACTGTCGTAGCGTTGATACAGCTATCAGCCCTGCCGAATTGGTGCATGTTGCGCACATTTACCTGCCATGGGTAGACATACTTATCAATAGCGAGTCGGGATCTGATACGTTTACCGCGGTAGTGAGCAATGGCGACCCATCTACAAATTATCAGTGGGTGCTTAACAGCACAGTCCTACCCGGAGCTACAACATCTGTATTCAGCAGTAATAGCCTTGCCAACTATGATTCTGTTACCTGCATGGTGTCCGGGAGCGGCGATTGTTCGTATGCTACATTCAATTCCGTTATTATTCATCGTGAATACACCGGATTGCGCAGTGTAGCGTCGCCATCTACGGTATGTGTAGCGCCTAATCCAAGTCGCGGCGTTTTTACAATAACTGGTCAAGTAGCCCCACAACAGGATGGGCAAGTTACTATTGAGTTGAAAAATGCGTTAGGTCAGGTGGTTTACCGTACAACCGAGACGGTAACTAAAGGATGGTTGCGCACAACAATCACATTGCCACCTGCTATCGCTTCTGGCAATTACCTGCTCTCCGTTTATTCAGTAAGCGGTTTCAGCAACAGTAAAGTTGTGATAGAAAAATAAGTGATTGAGCAATAGAAATTGAAGATAACAACTATGCCAGAATATCGATCACATTTTTCTGAATGTTTTGCGCCATCTTTACCATGGGTAGGTCGTTGGGGTCAAAACCAAACGGGTCTTCAATTTCTTCTGCAATCATCTCAAGGCTTGCAAGCACATAAAACACAAGGGCTACCACAGGCACCAACAGATAGTGCAGCGTAAACGCAAGACCGAATGGAAGCGTAACAATGTAGAGGAAGATGAATTTTTTAATAAACACAGAATAAGAGTAGGGTATTGGCGTATTCTTAATCCGTTCGCAGGCGCCGCATACATCCAGAAACGTCTGTAGCTCAGCATTTATGATGATCAATTGGTCGCCGGTGATGGTATTATCTTTATACATCAGGTTCAGCTTGGTGGCAATGAGCGACGCTACCTGATTGGGTACATGTTTCGTGTGGTCGAAGTCAGGTATTTCAGGATGCGGCGTTTGGTCCAGTTCCAGTCGGGTTGTTTCGGCATGCAGGTGGCGCTGTAGTGCAAAAGCAAACGATGGAATGATGTTGCGAAAAAAATGACGGTTCTTGGTGTCGTTGTGGGGTAGAAACGCATTAATCTTCACTGCAAAGTTGCGGCTGCAGTTCACCAGACTGCCCCATTGCTTGCGCCCTTCCCACCAGCGGTCGTAGGCGGTGTTGGTGCGAAACACCAACAGCATAGAGATTACAAAACCAAGCAGCGTGTGGATAGCGGTCAGGTGTTTTAGCGAGGTGTTTTCTGGTAGTGTCAGCCAGCTTGTTTCCAGATAAACAACAATGCCCGTATAAAGCGCTACAACGCCTATCAATGGCAGCAATACCCGGAAGGTATCTGCTTGTTTTACCAGAAATACATTTTCGAGCCAGGCTTTTGTGTTGTAGCTTACCATATAGTTTTTTGCGCGATAGACTACAAAGATAGCGGCGATTGTGTATTGTGGTAGCTACGGGTTGTAATGTTGCAGTTAATGTCAGGTTCTTACCGACTCATTTCCACTATTCACCGAAAAACAATCATCAACCAACGGCATTGCGGTACCTTTGCCGGCAATACAAATTATCTACGATTAATGTCGCGGTTTAGAGAAACAAAAGACGATGCGCCCAAGGCGAAAATAAGTAAAGACTCCATAAATGAAGCAAAAGCTATTTTCAAGTATCTGGGGCCATACAAGGGGCAATTTATAGGCGGACTGATTTTTATAGCGTTGAGCAGCGGCACCACCATGGCATTTCCGTTCCTTCTCAAAAAGCTGATAGACAGCGCTCATGGAGATCTTACCGGTTTTCTTGCTTATTCGCCGGGTGTAATTGCGTTGTTTATGATAGGGTTGCTTACCGTGCAAATGGTCATTTCTTTTTTTAGAATATACCTTTTTACATCTGTGGGTGAAAACGCCGTAGCCGATATGCGAAAAGATATATACAAACGCATGGTAATGATGCCCATGGATTTTTTTGCACAGCGCAGAGTAGGCGAACTATCGAGCCGGCTTACCGCCGATGTATCGCAGATACAAGACGCCGTAACTACCATGCTGGCCGAAATGCTACGCGGCTTGCTGACATTGATAATTGGTATTGCGCTCATATTGTTCATTAGTCCTAAAATGACGCTTCTAATGCTATCTGTAGTGCCGGTAATAGTGGCGATAGCATTGGTGTTCAGCAAGTTCATTCGCAAGCTATCTCGCCAGGCGCAGGATCAACTTGCCGATTCGGGCACTGTTGTGCAAGAAACGCTCCATGGAATAGGTAATGTAAAAGCATTTGCAAATGAATGGTACGAAATAGGCAGGTACAACAAGAGTGTCAGAAATGTTGTAGACCTTGCCATAAAAAGCGGTAGGTTCAGAGGGCTTTTTGTTTCGTTCATGCTGTTTAGTGTGTTTGGCGCTATAGTGCTGGTGGTATGGTATGGAGCGGGGCTGATGCAGGCTGGGCATTTATCGTTTGGCGATCTTACTGCGTTTGTGGTGTATACCGCATTTGTTGGCGGCACGCTGGCAGGCTTTGCCGACCTTTATAGTCAATTGCAAAAAACGCTGGGCGCTACTCAGCGCGTCAGGGAGTTGCTGAGGGAG
This sequence comes from uncultured Flavipsychrobacter sp., assembly GCA_964561325.1. Classification (GTDB taxonomy): domain Bacteria; phylum Bacteroidota; class Bacteroidia; order Chitinophagales; family Chitinophagaceae; genus Nemorincola. Next base: position 44,806 of record CAZLPE010000007.1, on the reverse strand, counting down.
GTGACTGAGGAAGTAGAGGTAACTAACGAGCCGCTCCTTCCCGACTACAAGCTGCAAGGCAATGTATCGCTGGAGAGCGTTGGTTTCAGATATCCTTCGCGCCAGGAGGTAGAAGTGATAAAGGATGTGTCTATCACAGCCAGAAAAGGGCAGCAGATAGCGATAGTGGGGCCAAGCGGCGCAGGTAAAAGCACATTGGTAGGGCTGCTGCTCCGTTTTTACGAGCCGGATAAGGGAAGGATTTTATTTGATGGTCGTCCAGCGGCCAATATACCGCTCACACAACTGCGCAAACAAATGGCGCTTGTGCCGCAGGATATATTGCTTTTTGGCGGCACCATATTTGAAAACATTGCCTACGGCCGACCAGATGCCACTGCCGATGAAGTTAAGTCGGCGGCGCGTAAAGCCAATGCCCACGACTTTATCATGAGCTTTCCCGATGGTTACGAAACACTGGTAGGCGAGCGCGGGGTGAAGTTGTCGGGCGGTCAGCGTCAGCGGGTAGCCATAGCGCGCGCTATACTGAAAGATCCGGTTATTCTTTTGCTCGACGAAGCCACGAGTTCGCTCGATTCGGAGTCGGAATCGCAAGTGCAGGAAGCGCTCCAGAACCTGATGGAACACAGAACTTCGTTTGTTGTAGCGCATAGATTATCAACAATCCGCAATGCCGATCTTATAGTAGTTATGGAAGACGGTAAAGTAAAAGAAAGCGGTACGCACAACGACCTGATACAAATAGAGGATGGACTGTACCGCAACCTCAATAAGTTGCAATTGTTTGAGGCATAATTACTTAGGCATAATAACGAAAACGGAATAATAAACACATTTTGCTACTTGCCGATAGCGCCACCATGAGTAACACAAAAAAGAAACCACCCAAACGTTGAATTGGGTGGTTTCTTTTTTATATAGCGATCAACTGCTTATTCTACAATCAGTTTTTTGATTTCTGTGTTAGCTTCGTTCACTATTCTTACAAAATATAGACCGCGTGCAATGTCTGCAACATTCAGATTGATGTTGTTTTCTCCCTTATTTGCCGCAAAGTCGAGCGTCTTGATTGTTTTACCGCTCAGATCCTCAAGGGTAACGTTCACATTGTTGGCGCTCGCGCTGTAGTAGGTAATAGCTACCTGACTTGATGCCGGGTTGGGGAATAAGGTGGTTGGAGTAAGCTTTGTTGAGCCAATAGTAGTTACGCCCAATGGCACGCTACCGGCAAATGTCAGCGAGTCTACGTATAGGTAGCTGCCATTAACGGCAGTAGCGCCGCTTGCAGAAAGTACGATTATTGCCGAATCGGGAGCATAACCGCTATGATAGGTCAAATCGATGTTGAAAGGAGCCCAACTCATAGCCATACCCACCAGAGGGCTGTTGGCAAACGCTACGGTATCTCTGCGGCTGGTGGTGGAATTCCATTTAGAAAGAAAAACAGAGATAAAACCCTGATCGGCGCCAGAGGCCATGTATTGCCACATACCCTTGAGGCTTACCGGGCGTGCAGTGCTTGCGAAGCCGGATTTAGGGGCAAACGTAGTGAAATCGATCTTTCCGCTAACTGCAATGCCGGGAGCTACGCCAAGGCCAATTACTGTTTTCGACGTCAGTTTCAGGTAGTGAGCGCCGGTATAGCCGGGGCTGCCTTGCTCGCAGGTGTATACAGAAAGGGCATTGGTAGCCGAATCGAGATTTGCCCAGCTTGTAGGCGCTATATAGCCTGTAAACGAATCCCACGACTCAAAATTTGCGTTGGGTATCTGGGCAATGGCGGCGCCGCTGATAAGCGAGGCGCATAAAAGTGTAAAAATTGACTTCATGTTGTGGTTTTAATTGTTATGAATAAATGTGCTTTTTCGTTATTCCTTTATCAGTTTTTGGCTTGTCGTTGTTTGGCCATCTGAAAATTTAACGCAATATAATCCTTTTGCCAAACCTGCTGTAGGAATTGAAAAATTATTATTTCCGCGGGTTGTAAGCTGTGTTTGTCTCCATAGTATGCGCCCGGTCATATCGGTCAGTTCTATGGTCATTTCTGATGAGGCGTGTGCAAAATAAGCAGCGTTTACGCTTTCATTAGCTGGGTTGGGGTAGAGTGTAATTCGGGTATTTTGTGCATTTAGGTCGGTAACGCCTGTTTGAATCACAGAGTCGCCCAGCCATACATCGTCTACCCATAAAAAGCTGTATGCTACAGGGTTAGGGCCGCTGGCCGATAGTATTACCATAGCTGAGTCGGGCGTAGCGGCGCTGGTATAGTTGATACCTACCTGAAACAGCGACCAATGGTGCACCATCCCCACTGGTTCATGGTATCCGTACCCTATAGTGTCGCGTTTGTTAAGGGTTACATTCCATTTAGATATTATAACAGCTATATATCCCTGATCGTCTGTGGTATAGGGCATATATTGCCAGTAGCCGCCAAAAACTTCCGGGCGGGTAGTGCAGGGTACGCCAGTTTTGGGTAAATGCGTTGTACTGTCCAGTTTACCTAACACAGCAAATCCGGGAACAATGCCCATGCCTGCTACATTTTGCGTGTTGAGCGCAAGACTATAAACACCGGTATTGCCGGGCGATATCCGGTTGCAGGTTATAGTAGACGTGCTGTGCGTCATAGCGTTCAGATTGTCCCAACCCACCGGTGAAATATATCCTGCAGAAGTATCCCAGTCTTCAAAACCGCCGTTCACCATTTGCGCCCAACTCAATGGCGCCACACACAATACACAGATAGTAAGCAATAACTTTTTCATATAAATAACATAGTTCATTAGGTAAGCAGGATTCATCTATCACCACTATGCTATACAAATGTAAAATAAAAAAGCTACTTAATGCGGCGAATGTTAACAGCAAACACTAAAAGCGATTAATTTCACAGAGTTCAAAATACTTTTATGCGGAAAACGCTACTATCCATAATCACTTTGGCCTTATCGGCGGCTGCACACGGGCAAATTACCTGGTCTGCGCCAATAACGGTAACTACCGGGGGCGCATACGGCGC
>CAZLPE010000007.1:33363-41684 GCA_964561325.1 uncultured Flavipsychrobacter sp. | reverse complement strand
GCATTCTTACAATGGAGGCGCTACATTTTCGGCGCCCGTGCGTATCGATAACATAGACACCAGTCTTTCCCGTTTTCCGATAGTGACTACAACAGATGATGGCAACCCACTGGTAGCCTTTATGAAGTTTAATACAACATTTGGCGATGCTCATTACCGTGTTGCTCGCTCCACCGATTATGGCGCCAGTTTTAGCGCCGATGTACTGGCAAGCGGCGCAGCCGGTACCGTTTGCGACTGTTGCCCGGCAGCAGTTATCGCTAAGGGCACAAGCGCATTTATGTTATTTCGCAACGACCTGAGTAATATACGAGATATATGGGCCGGCGTATCTACAGACGGAGGCGCTTCCTTCCCTACGGTTACTAACATTGATAGCAACAACTGGATGATAATGAGTTGCCCCGCCAGCGGACCCGATGGAGTGGTGATAGGCGATAGTTTGTATAGCGTGTACATGAGCAAGCCCGGCGGCACACAGATGGTATATTTTAGCCGTATGTCGCTATCCGGCTTGTATTCTGCCAGTTCGCCGGTTACGGGTGTGTTTACCGGACTTAATCAACAAAATTATCCACGCATAGCCAATTCGGGTAATGCAGTCGCTACAGTATTTTATCAAAAAACAACGGCAGGATCGTCTATTGCTATTGGTTTTACTAACAATATTACCAGCGGGTATTTTACAACTTTTGATACCATAGCTACAGGCGTAGCGGTGGCAAATGCCGATGTGGCCATGTCGCCAGGTCAGGTGCATGTGGTTTGGCAAGACGGTACCGGCACTGTGAGATATAAGAAAGGAACCTATGGAACTACAACATCGGTACCGGAAAGCGCTCGTATTGCAAAGATTGTTCTTTACCCCAATCCGTCTGCAAATACCATAAATGTATCGCTTAGTGGCATAAGTAACGTCATCAACGCACAGGCTATAGATGCCACTGGCAGGAAATACCCGCTACAGGCTGCGGTTTCCAATAATACAGCCACTTTTAGTATCGCGCATTTAGCCAAAGGTATATACTGGTTTGTAATGCAAGACAATACCGGCGTAGAATACTATTCAAAATTGCAAGTGCAGTAGTTGGAAAATACTTAATGTATGAGCGCCGCTGCAATCGTAGCGGCGCTTTTTTATGTTACCATTTTTTGAAAATGATAAACACAGCAACAACTATCAGGCTGAAGCCCAATAAATGGTTCCACTCTAATTTTTGCTTGAATACTACTGTTGAGAAAATCATAAACACGATAAGGGAAATAGCTTCCTGAATGGTTTTCAGTTCCACTAACCCAAAAGGGCCGCCTTCTTCCTTAAATCCGATTCTGTTTGCCGGCACTTGAAAAACGTACTCCAGAAAAGCGAGTCCCCAACTAATGAGTATTACCGAAAACAAGCCGAGGCTTTTGCTCCATGCCATGTCTTTGAATTTTAGGTGACCATACCATGCAAACGTCATGAATGTATTAGATATAGCCAGTAATACTATTGTTGTTAGTCCCTTCATAGCGCTAATTTAGGTGGTTAAGTCATTGCAAAAGTAAGGAAGGCTTTTATAGCAGCCTTTGCCCGTCTATTTGCCGCTGTAGAATAAGTAGTATATTTTTGGCCAGATGAAGGAGGCGGGGCGCAAAACTATTATTCCACTTACCGGCGCGGATTGCTTTATTTGGGTTTTAGAAAAATTCAATAAAGTGGCCGGCGCGTCTGGAAATACGTGTCGCTACCTGCTTGAGCTGGAGGGAACCCTGGATTTTGAAACTTTTCGCGCACAAATACAACATTCGCCCGAACTTAGTTTTTTGTCTTCGCTGCAAATCCATCGGTCTAATCCGTTTGCTCGGGCACACTGGCACACAGCGGCGCCAACGCCCATTCCTGTAGAACGGCATAATTCAGACGAATTTTTACCCAAGCAGGTTTTAGACCGGAAGTTCATAACGGAACAGAAAATGTTGTTTTTTTTCGACGTACTCTATCGTTCTAACGGAAGTAGCTGTATTGTTTTTTCCTGGAACCACTTATTGCTCGACGGTTTTGGCGCAGCATTGTTATTGCGAAAACTAAACAATCCAGCGCAGTCCATAACTATGCTACCCACCACGGTAGCGCAACAGCGTTTCCCCTCGCTTCGCGAGGCCACTGTAGCAAAGTTCTTCATTGGCAAATCGTCCAACAAGCGATTGTCAGGGTTTACTCCTCGGCGACGCCATAAGCAGGTGCAGCAGTCTATAAGAATAATCACTTTTACAAAACAAGAAACCAAACATATAGAGCGGCTTTGTCCTGCGCTTGGCGCGCGGTTTGGGCCGAGTCCTTTATTTTTTGCCGCATCTGCGCGGGCTGTGAACGAAATATTGTCGTTGCGCGGCCAGTCGGTACAATACCTTTTTGCGCCAGCGCCGCAAAACTTACGTAAAAAAGGTGCAAGCGGTCCTGTGGTGGGCAATCATTTGTCCTTCTTGTTTTACTTGCTCAATGCATCTCAACTCACATCGTTGCCCCAATGCGTACAGGCTGTAAACGAGCAGATGGTGCAGCAGGTGAAAGCCGGCATGCCGCAATCTTATAATGAATTGATGCGTTTTTTAAAGCATGTTCCTCAGTGGTTGTACAATTACTACATCAGCGGAAAGTGGGGCAAAACATTATCCAGTTTTGCATTTACCGTGGCCGAAGATCACCCATCGGAATTGATGAATTTTATGGGGCACAAGGTTGTCAACGCGCTCAGTTTTCCACCCAATATATACCCGCCCGGGCTTACTTTCGCCTTCATGCGGTTTGATGGTCAGCTACAATTGATGGCTTTGTCTTATAAAGAAACGCTTACTGAAAAGGAGTTTGATCTTTTAGAAAACTGTATTCGGGCAGATCTTTGTCAACCGCTACCGCATAGTTAAACAATCCCTTTCGCAGGTATAGCGGTTTATTGCTACATTTGTTACATCCTTATATGCACATTCTTATGGCCATCCATTCAGCTTTACGTTCTTTAGTGTTTGTTTTTATATGCGGTATGGCGCTTGCCGCATGCAAAAAAACAAACAACAACCCTACGCCTAAAGTAATAGACCCTATAGTAGATCCGGTGATAGTGAATACCAACAAATCAAATTTACGTCGCCTGTTTACGGAGTTCAATACGTCGCCGCAATATTACACCGTGATAACCGGCTCTGCCGTGAATATAACCGGCGAAAAGGGAACGCGTATTCGGTTTTATGATAGTTCATTTAAAGATTCTGCTGGCAACTATCTACTTAACGATACGCTTAGTGTTGCGCTTACGGAGGTGTACTTGCCCGGCGAAATGATAGGTAACAGTATAGTGGGCACCACAAACACTGATAAACTGTTGACTACTGGAGGGCAAGTGAATATTAAAGTAACACGAAAAGGAAAAGAAGTATTTGCCAATCGGTTTGGTGTAGATTTTAAGCAATCTCAGCCTGTCGCTGCGCTTCGCGCTATTCATTATGGGTCTTGGGCCAATGCCGATTCCCTTGTTACCTGGACCATGGTTGACACCGTAAAGTATAAAGGAACCACGTCAGCGCAAACGCGCTACGATTCTACTTTTGGGTCGCTGTTTGTGTTCGATTCTTGTCCGCGGTTCAATTGGCTTGCATGCAGTTATCCTATTTCATCTGCCAATGCACTGACCAATGTGTCCATTACTGCGCCTGATACTACATTTAACCCGGCTAACACGAGGATATTTCTGTATTTTCCAGATATGAAGTCGTTGCAGGCTGTGAAAAGTTATGAGCCAGCCACGCACACCTTTAGTCTGGGTACATCTGCAAGCTGGATACCCATCAACTGGAATGCAACACTGGTAATGCTGTCGAGCAAAAACGGACAATATTACTATTATGAGCAAAAGAAAATTATTACTGCGCTCGGTCAGTCGTTTACGCCTACTTTGGTACCTCAGTCGGCAATATATATAGCAGATAGACTGAAAGCGTTGTAGTTTTTTTGTTGCGGTATTCGCTAAAAATAGATGACAGTAATTAATTGATAATCAACAATAAAATTAGTATTTGAAACTGCTTCCGTCGTCCATCCTGCGCGACTTGCGCGAAATAGAAGGGTTCGATGAGTCGGCCTTTATTGCAGCGCATCAGGCGCCAGCGGTTACTTCTGTAAGAGCAAATCCCAAAAAGGATTTGGATTTGTTTGTAGGTATGGAGCGTGTGCCCTGGGCCACAAATGGTTACTACCTTCCGTCGAGACCCGTATTTACGCTCGACCCAAATTTTCATTCAGGAGCATACTATGTACAAGAAGCGTCGTCTATGTTTTTAGAGCGATTGCTGGAGCCCTTCGTTAAGCATATCGGGTGCTTGCGTATACTGGATCTGTGCGCTGCGCCCGGAGGCAAGAGCACGCTCATTGCCTCAATGTTGCATCCCGACAGTCTGCTGGTTAGCAATGAAGTAATAAGACCAAGGGCCACTATACTTGAAGAAAACATGACGCGTTGGGGGCAAATGAATACTTGGGTAGCCAGCAATGATCCGCGCGATTTTGGAAGGCTGAAAGGGTATTTCGACATTATTGTTATTGATGCCCCATGCAGCGGCTCAGGATTGTTTAGAAAAGACGAGAAAGCGCTAACCGACTGGACGGAGGACAATGTGCAATTGTGCTGCGATAGGCAACAACGCATTATAACCGATGTATGGCCAGCGCTCAAAACCGATGGTATCCTTGTATATGCCACATGCTCCTATTCAACATCAGAAAATGAAACGATACTCGACTGGATATCGGAGCAGTTTGCGGTAAGCCCTATTACTGCTGATGTACAAGATGTACCCGGCATTATTTCGGTAGAAGCTACTTGTGGCTTAAAGGGATATAGATTTTTGCCAAGCAGGGTAAAAGGCGAAGGCTTCTTTATTGCGGCAATGCGCAAAACAGAACCAACCGATAATTATTTGCACAAACGCTTTAAGTCGGCGCACGATCAAAAAATGGCCGATATGTCTGGTCATTTACTTAACAAACAGGATTTGGTTTGTATAAAGACAGACAAAGAAGATTATAGCGCACTTCATCCCAACCATGAAGCCGACTGGCTTGCGCTCCAGAAAGTGGTTTATCTACGCAAAACTGGCCTAAGATTGGGTAGCCCAGCCGGCAAAGACTGGCTACCGGCTCACGAGGTTGCGTTGGCTATAGATGCCAACGCAGGGTTGGCGGGTATTAATGTGGGGAGAGAGGAAGCGTTGCGTTTTTTGAAACGCGAGGACATGGGTATTTCTTCAATTGAAAAAGGATGGCAGATTGTAAGATACAACGGTCTGGGGCTGGGCTTTATCAAAAGCCTCGGTAACAGGTACAACAATTACTTACCCAAGCATTTGCGCATCCGTATGGATCTTGATATTTAAAAAATACTTCGTTTACACTACCGCTACGCCATTCTTTAACATAGCTATTGGTGTTACAGTCCAATTTGTGCATAGCTTTTCGCGAGCTTTGTTTAATTTTGCAGTACATTGTTATGTCTGTTGTGTGCCGTAGCGTTGCAAGGAATGGTACGGTTGTTTATCGGCGCTGTTTTTGATTTTGTAAGGTCGTTTGGCGGATAACAGTGATGAATAACGAAATGCAATTATTTAACCCGGACTGTTAGGCGCAATTGTTGTAATTTTCATTTAAATATCAAAGCATTATGGTAAAATACTTATTTGCAGCTTTGTTCTTAATATCTTTCAGCGCAGCAAATGCTCAAACTGGCGATAGTTTATTTGTTTCCAGAAAGGGAGCGGCTTGGGTGATAAAATATACTGTAAAGCCCGGCGAAAATGCAGCAATGCTTGCCCGTAGGTTTTACATTTCGCAGGATGTTTTAGAATACAATAATGAAGCAGATGCGCTGAAGAAACTGGCTCCCAAAACAGTCATTAATATTCCCGTAGTAAAGGAAAATTATTTTGTAACAAAGCAGCCCATAGATATAGCTAATATTCGCGAACTGTATTACAATGTTGGTCCTAAAGACGATATTGGTATCATAGCCTCCTATGCTGGTATTACTAAGGCAGATATGCGTAACTGGAACAACTTGCATGGTAACACGCTTACTGTTGGCCAAACACTGTTTGTAGGTTGGTTGAAAATGATAGGTCGCGATACTACTAATCCCGGCAGCGAATTGGCTTACCCACCTATGCGCAAAAAAGCGACAATTGACAGCAACAAGGTAACAATATTGGGCGGGCTCGATACAGTGTTCAACAGGCAGACCAACAATGGTATGAATGTATTGAACGAAAAGGGCACTGCTGTGTTTTTTGAAAAACCAGGTAAAAATCCGGTTTATTATGCTTTTCATAACGCCACTCAACGGGGTAGTGTGATCAAGGTATTTAATCCAGGTACGAACAAAACTATTTACGTAAAGGTTTTAGGTCCGATACCCAATACTAAACTGTATACCAACTGTATCATTGGCATATGCAATGCGGCCAAAGAAGCATTAGGGATAACAGAAAACAAGGCTTGGTGCGAAATCTCTTATTCTGCCAACTAAGCTCCTCATTTCTGTAGTTATTATTAACACCGCTTTTGCGGCTTTGTAAGTATCGGTATTCGTACCGGCAGCAACCATTTTTCTTTTCATGAAGGCGCTTGTTATCCGGTTTTCTTCTATAGGCGACATTGTACTGACCACGCCGGTATTGCGCTGTTTTAAGCAGCAATTACCAGATGCTGCATTGCACTATCTTACCAAAGCTGCAAACGGTACATTGTTGGTCAATAATCCGTATATAGATAAGCTGCACTATCTGCACAACGACCTCAACGAGGTAGTAGATGAGTTGCGAAAAGAACAATTTGACTACATAATTGACCTGCACAACAACGTGCGCACGCTGCGCATAAAAAAAGCATTGAAGGTAAAGTCGTATACATTTCCTAAACTAAATGTAAAGAAATGGGCGCTTACCAACCTCAAAATCAATATGATGCCCGATAAAAGCATTGTAGACAGATATTTTGAGGCAGTGATACCTCTGGGGGTGAAAAATGATGGTCAGGGTCTTGATTATTTTTTACCAAAGGGCAAGGAACTCACTAACAACGATATTCCTATGAGTCATTGGTCGGGTTATGTGGCGTTTGTAATTGGCGGATCGTACAACACAAAAAAATTACCCATTGATCAGTGGCGCAAACTATGTAGTTTATGCCCGTATCCTATTATGTTGCTTGGCGGCCCCGAGGACCAGTATGAGGGTAGCGAAATTGCCACAGTAGATAATATCAAGATTTATAATTCCTGTGGAAAATTTAATATCAACGAATCGGCAGAACTTGTTAAGAATGCGCGCGTAGTAGTGAGCAACGATACGGGATTAATGCACATTGCCACGGCATTTAAGAAACCTGTAATTTCGCTTTGGGGCAATACTACGCCCGAAATGGGTATGTTTCCCTACTACGGCTACAATAACCTAACAGAGCGAGTGGCGCCGCTATCGGTAATAATAGAGAACAAATCGCTTGCTTGCAGGCCATGCAGCAAATTGGGCTACAATAAATGCCCTAAAAAGCACTTTAAGTGTATGGTAGACCTTAATATGGAAAAGGTGGCTACCGAAATGAAAAAACAGTGGGATAAGGCAATTGCTAAAAAATGAATAACAGTTTAGCGTATTTTTAAATGTTGGTGTTAAAATACCGCTAAAATCACCCTTTTTTCTTTAGGAAATAATTACAAATCAGTTGTTAATCTAGATTTATTTCATTAATTTTAGTTTACCTAAAAACTAAACAATGAAACGCCTATTCCTTATTTCTTTCGTTTGTTTTCTTTCGTTTTCTGTATTTGCTCAGAGCAGGCCAAACAATTTCTATCCGCCTACATCAAAGCGTGAAATGGAGCGATCAGGTATGTTATCCAGCAGAATAAAGAACCGCCTTATAGGCAACAGTCAACTGATACTTAGAAAAGCAGACAATTCAGATTACTATTGTCAGCAGTCCGGTAGCGGTCAAACGCAGGGTGGGCTGAAACCGTTAAACTTCCATCGACTGCCGCAATTTAGCGCCGGCAGAAATTTAGATCGATGATACAAGAACGTTTTATTGCAAGTAGCGCAAATTCTATTTTTGAAAAGGGAGATTTAAACGGCTGCCTTTACGCTTAACTTTGCAAGTATGACATTGTATGTAAAAAACATGGTTTGTAATCGCTGCATTGCCGCAGTAGATCAGTTGTTGCACAATCTTAGTTTGCCAGTAGGTAGCATTGCATTGGGCGAAGTAAATCTGCTGGTGGACAAGCTGACCGAAA
>CAZLPE010000007.1:0-33263 GCA_964561325.1 uncultured Flavipsychrobacter sp. | reverse complement strand
GTAGGTAGCATTGCATTGGGCGAAGTAAATCTGCTGGTGGACAAGCTGACCGAAACTCAAATAGCAACTGTCGCAGCCGAATTAGGTAAATTGGGTTTTGAATTGGCAGATGACCGACGGAGCCGCACAATAGAAAAGATTAAGAATGTTGTCATTAAGCTGATACACCACACTGACGGTCCGCGTAACCAAAACTACAGCGACCTGATTGTAAAGGAGTTGCACAGCGATTATTCGCATCTGAGTAAATTGTTTTCTGAGGTAGAAGGTATAACTATTGAGCGCTATGTGATAAGCCAGAAGATAGAAAAAATTAAGGAGTATCTGGTTTACGATGAGTATACATTGACCGAAATAGCCGATAGGATGGGCTACAGCAGCGTTGCTCATTTGTCGGCACAGTTTAAGAAAGCTACTGGGTTGCCGCCTACTCACTTCAAAAATATTGGTATTCATCAGCGCAAAGCCCTCGATAAAGTGTAGTCGGCAGTTTTTTTACTCAGCAATTGCGGGTAAGCAAGTAGCTGTTTATGTCGTACTTTTTATTATTCCATTCCAGCTTATCTGCGTAAAATCCGGTAAACACAAACCCAGCCTTTAGCAAGATTCTTTCAGATACATTGTTGGCCGGCATAACTTCAGCATCTATACAAGTTAGTTTCAATTGTTTGAAACCCCAATCGGTTACGGCCGCTATTGCTTCGCTGGCAATGCCTTGCCGCCAAAAGTCTGGATGTAGTGCAAAAACAAGTGTTGCTTTACCGCTATGCGTCAGATTTTGCAGGGCTATAATACCAATCAAATCGGGTTGTCCTGCCCTGAACAGCCCCCATCTTATTTCTTCTTTGTTTTTGTAGCGCTGTCCGAATTTGTCTATAAGCGCTTCACAATCTTGCGCGTTGGCGAAAGGAAATACCGGATAGTAACGTATAACGTCTGCATTGGTAAGCAAGTTGAAGAGCCCGGATGCATGCTCACGGAGCAACGCTCCAAGTGTTAAGCGGGGAGTAGTTATTTGAGGGAAATCATCTAACATGTGTATGTAATTGTTCGGTTACTTTAGTGTTTTAGTTTGCGCTACAGTATTTGCCACTTAGCGCTCAAAAATAGCGCTTCACGACCTAAAAATAGCCGCTTGCTACTTTGTGGTTGTTTGGTAGGATATTATTGATGAAATTTGGATTAACAATTAAATAGCCAACAACAAATGATCTATATCACAGGTTAAAGGTATCAACATCATGAAAACACAAAATACACCCAATCACCACAGACAAATTAAACCTTAATCACCACAAATAAACTAAACCCGGTCGCCAGAAAAAATAATTACCATTTGAAAACACCTCACCATCAAAACAAGCTTATCACCATCTAAACAATCACTATCACCACCCCTAAAACTACTAACCATGAAAACAACAATCCCTTCCCATGCAACAGCCATTTTAGATGCTTTGCATTTTAGTCGCCAGCTTTTAGGTAAACATTTTGCAATTACCGATACAGGAATACCCAATTCCTGTATCGGCAATTGTTTGTCTGAAGGCGACGCACTTCATTTCCCGGTTATAGATGCGCGGTTTCATCCATAAATCGGGTTAACAGCGTTACTCTTCTGCATTCCCCTTGCAAGTGGATGTTGTTAAGTGTAAAATTTTGGTTTCACATGTAATATTTAGCCTATGCTACTTATGTTTATTCTCTACATTATTAAGGCTAAAGTAGTTGGTTCAAAAAAAATGAAGCGTACGATTGCCTACCAATAGTAGCCAAGTAGCTTGATTTCAAGCCTTGGTAATAGTTTTCCCATCTTGCCAATATTCTGTAATTCTTTTGCAAAAAGGTATAAGGTAAAATATAAAGTTTGTTGTGACCTTTGCAATGTTGTTTTATAGCTGCACATGTAGCGGGTAAAATAGCATTAGCAAGCAAAACACAATGGGAACAATAAAGAAATCTATAGCCGTCACCGGCATGAGTTGCGCGTCTTGCGCTATAAGCGTAGAAAAAGCGCTGAAAGCGCAACAGGGGATATTGTCGGCGGGAGTCAACTTTGCCAACACTACAGCGCTGGTAGAATATGATGAAACCAAAATCAGTTTGCCGCAAATAAAAACTGCGGTGCAAAATGCCGGCTACGACCTTATTATAGAAAACGAAGCCGGCGATAGCCTTGATGAAATAAATAGGAAACATTATGCCAAACTAAAGCTGCATACCCTGCTGGCGCTCTTATTCAGCGCTCCGTTGGTATTCATTGGCATGTTTGCTATGCATATGCCCTATGCCAATTATATAATGTGGGCGCTTGCTACGCCGGTTCTTGTATTGTTTGGTGGGCGTTTTTTTGTGGGCGCCTGGAAGCAGGCGCGCAACCGGTCGGCTAATATGGACACATTGGTGGCGTTGAGCACAGGTATTGCGTATGTGTTCAGCGTCTTCAATACCCTCGTACCGCAATACTGGACCCGGCAGGGGCTTCATCCCGATGTATATTTCGAGGCATCGGCAGTGGTGGTGGCATTTATCCTTTTAGGCAAATTGCTTGAGGATGGCGCAAAGGCTAATACCGGAGCGGCAATTAAAAAGTTAATGGGCCTGCAACCCAATACAGTGGCGCGCATAAAGCCCGACGGTTCAGAAGATATAATATCTATAAAAGAAGTGAAGCCTGGCGATACGCTGGCTGCCAAGCCCGGTGAGAAAATAGCCGTAGACGGAGCTGTAGTGGCTGGTTCGTCTTACGTAGATGAAAGTATGCTTACTGGCGAGCCTATTGCCGTAATAAAAACTACCGGTGCTAATGTATTTGCGGGTACTATCAATCAGAAGGGTAGCCTTCAGTATCGTGCAATAAAAACCGGCGATAACACACTGCTTGCCGGTATAATAAAACAAGTGCAGGAGGCGCAAGGCAGCAAAGCCCCCGTGCAGCAGTTGGTAGATAAAATTGCAGGCGTATTTGTGCCGGTGGTTATGTCGGTGGCGTTGCTGAGTATGATAGCGTGGATGTTTTGGGGCGGAGAAGCAGGACTATCGCGCGGACTTATGGCGCTTGTAACTACGCTGGTTATAGCTTGTCCGTGTGCGCTGGGGCTGGCTACGCCTACGGCTATAATTGCCGGTATGGGCAAGGGCGCGGAAAATGGTATACTGATAAAGGATGCGGAAAGCCTGGAAACCGCTCATAAAATTAGCGCTGTAATTCTGGATAAAACCGGCACTATTACAGAAGGAAAGCCGGAAGTAACAGACCTTGTTTGGGCTGAAGGGGCAGACAGCGCGACGTTATCGGCGGTTTTTTATAGCATGGAACTCAGATCGGAGCATCCTTTGGCTACAGCAGTTACTGGGTTTTTCCGTAATCTGAAAATTGACCCGGTAGATATACAATCGTTTGAGAGTATTACGGGTAGCGGTGTAACATCGGTATACGGACGAAACATATATTTTGCAGGAAGCGGCAAGCTAATGTCCGACATGGGCATAAAAATACCCGCCGATCTGGAGCGTAAAGCCACCAAATGGAAAGAGCAAGCATACACTGTAATATGGCTGGCCAATCAGTTTGGAGCCCTTGCAGCAATGGCTATTGCAGATATAGTAAAACCCGGGGCCGCTAAAGCTGTAGCGGTATTGCAGGATATGGGTGTAGATGTGTATATGCTCACCGGAGACAGCTTGCAGACAGCCTATGTGGTTGCTGCCGAAGCAGGCATAACCCAGTTTAAAGCCGAGGTATCGCCGGCCGGCAAATCAGCTTTTGTGAAAGAGTTACAGGCGCAAGGCAAGGTAGTGGCTATGGTGGGCGACGGTATAAACGACAGTCTGGCTCTGGCGCAGGCCGATGTGAGTATTGCCATGGGTAAGGGAACAGATATAGCCATGAACGTAGCCAAAATGACCCTGATATCCTCAGATCTTAATAAGATACCCAATGCTATTCATTTATCGAGAAAAACGGTAAGCATCATCAGGCAAAACCTATTTTGGGCGTTTTTCTACAATGTAATCAGCATTCCAGTTGCTGCGGGGGTATTATATCCTATCAATGGTTTTACGCTCAACCCCATGCTTGCCGGGGCGGCCATGGCCTTGAGTTCGGTAACGGTAGTAAGCAATAGTTTGCGACTAAAATGGGGTAAACTGTGATAGGGTTTATAAATACTACCCGGCAAGGCAAGTTATGCGTTGCACTTGCCGGTAAATATCGTACATAGAGAAGAGCAAAGGTGTTATAGGGGCTGCACTTAGCATTTCTATAACAATATTCATGCCAAATTTTACTTTTTGTTAAGTTTTTGTTTTGTAAACATTTGAAATAACATCACTGCTGCTTTTCTTGTAGAAAAATGGGAGATGCTATAATGATTTAGACGCAACATGAGATTATCATTATAGTGCTTTTGTTTTAAGCGTTACATTCTACAAGCCTTTGTTTTAGTCATGAGTGGTACGAATAGGTAACGTTGCGTATTTGTAATATCCCGAGCGTATTTTCTATTAGACTTTAGCTCTTTAAAGGTTTTATTGTCATTTTGGGCTTTTTCCCTACCTACACCTTTCTTTCACCATAGCCGCCGCGCGTGCGCTACCTCCCTGCGCTGCTTTTATCCAGTCTTTGCAGGCGGCGCTTTTTTCATTTAGGGTATAGTTATTCATCCCTCTGTAGTATAGCGCACCTTCGTCGTCGGGATAAAGGTTAAGTACTGCTGTATAGTCTTCATTGGCGTTTTTCAGGTCACCCAGCATGGTGCGTAGCGCTGCCCGGTTAAAATAGGGTTTTATAAATTGTTTATCTGCAGCTATTGCTTTACCATAGTTGGTTAGCGCTGCGGCGGTATCCCGCATATTCAGGCGCACCCACCCGCGGTTGTTGTATGCTTCCGCATATTCGGGTTTCAGAAGGATCGCCGAGTCCAGATCGCCGATGGCGCCATTTTTGTCGCCCAGCTCAAATTTTGCCCAGCCGCGGTTGTTATAAGCGTCAGCCATTTTGTTGTTGAGCGACAATGCCCTATTGTAATCGGCGATAGCCATAGTAGGGTTGCCCAACACATCATAAACCAGTCCACGGTTGAAGTATGCATCTTCAAACTTTGGATTGTAGGTAATGGCCTTGCTATAATCTTGCATGGCCATCTTTAGGTCGCCCTCTTTTCGCGATAGGTTGCCGCGCATCCAGTACCCAATATATACTGTTGGGTTTTTTTCTATTACATCTGTAAACAATACCCGTCCATCTTTCCAAACGCCTATGCGGTCGTAGGTTTGCACTGCAAATACCACGCACACCAGCCCAACCCCAGCCATTACAATCGGCCTCGACTGCTGCTGCTGCACATAGGAAACTAACTGACCAACGATATAAAAAAGGCCGATATAGGCCACATAAGTGTATCGTTCGGCAGTTAGCGCTGAGCCTACCGACACAATTTGCAGCATGACGGAAATGGTAATGATAAAAAATGCGCTGCCAAACAATACTTCCTTCCGCAAATTGTGCCGCCGGAACAAAAGCCAGATAACGCCTATCAAAAATGGCAACGAAATGTAATACTGCCATGGCAACATTCCCGACGCTACTTCTGGGAAATAGTGCATAGCGCACAAGCTTACAGGCGCTATACACCATATAATATAGAACGACACCCCGGAAGTAAACAGGAATATGCCGTTAATAAAGCCATACGATATCAGAAGATCGTTGAGTGAGCCTCCGGCTTTTTGGGCCATGATATTGACTATGCCAAAAATTACAGATAATACCAGTAACGGTATTTTTTCAACTACAACTCTTGCCGATACTTGCCTACCACGGTAAACATCAAATGCTATCAACAATACGGGCAATGTAACTGCAGCCGCTTTAGATAGCAATGAGCAAAGAAAAAATAACGATGACAGCAGTAAGTACCTGCGGTTGAGCGAACTGTCCAGATAACGCAGATAAGTTATAGCGGCCAGCAGGTAAAAAAAAGTATACATTACGTCTTTGCGCTCAGAAATCCATGCTACCGACTCCACATGCATTGGGTGTATGCCAAACAAAATAGCCACAACAAGCGCCGTAAGGTCTTTACCGCTGAGCTGTTTGGCAAGTTTGTAGGCAAGCCAAGTATTAGCTATATGTAGCGCCACATTGGTAAAGTGGTAAGGATATGGGTTTAGTTCGAAAAAATGGTATTCTATAAAATAAGTGAGCGTTGTAAGCGGATGATAGTTGGCAGTATAATAGGAGGTGAAAATGTCTTTTATGCCGGCAAAGCTAAAGTTCCGGAGATACGGGTTAAGTACAAGGTAAAAATCGTCGTCTAAATTGGTAATGCCATTGCTCAATGCACGGGTGTAAATCAGCGCCGTAAACACAAGCGCTGCAATGGGCGCCCAGCCCGGCAACTGTAAGTCGGTATTTTTGGCGGCTGTGGCGCCGGTATTAGCTTCTTTACCCTTTTTAATGTAATTCACAGATCCGATAGATTTGTTTCGAATAGCTCTAAGATATTACCTGCAATATTGTTGCAGCGCTCCCGCAGCATCTTTATTACCCAGTTCGGCGCTTTTGCGCCAGTCGGCGCAGGCGCCTGTTGTATTTTTTAAGTTGTATTTTGCCATGCCCCGCTGGTAGTACGACCAATTGTCGTCGGGGTGCATCTGTAACAAAACATCAAGGTCAGCTATTACGCCAGCATTGTCCCCAATATTTGCTTTTAGCGTAGCGCGGTTATACCTCGGTTTGTCGAAGTCGGGATTGGCTTCCAGTGCGCTGTTGTAATCTTTTAGCGCAGCTTGGGCATCGTGCATATTGTAGTATACCCATCCTCTGTTATTGTAGGCTTCTGCATAGTCGGGTTTCAGCGCTATTGCTTTGTCAAAATCTTTAATCGCTGCCTTTGTATCGCCCATTACAAAAAAAGCCCACCCTCTGTTGTTATAGGGCGTTGGCGCTTTAGGGTTCACCTCTATGGCCTTTTTATAATCTGCAAAAGCCGATTTTATGTCGCCCATTTCATCGAGTAAATGTCCGCGGTTGGCATAAACGCTTTCAAATTTTGGGTTTAATGCTATTGCGCGCGTATAGTCTTGCAAGGCGCCTTTTTTGTCGCCTTCTGCGGCTTTGTAGTTACCGCGTATGTAGTACATAAAATACAAATCCGAATTCGGTTCAGCGCCTTCATTCTTTTCTATCACATCAGTGCATATTGTGTTGGTGTCTTTCCAGGTTGCTATGCGTTGCCAAGTAATTATGGAGAATATCAGCGTCATCGTAGCCAGCACACCATATGTGCGAGATTTTAATTTTTCGGGGGCGTGCGCTACAAATTGTCCGGCTATGTAGAAAAGACCAATGTAGGATACATAAGTATAGCGTTCGCAAGTTATAGCAGCTCCTACCGCCAGTATCTGCAGCATTACCGAAATTGTGGTTATAAAAAACAAACCGCCAAATACTATTTCTTTTTTCAACTGGTGTTTGCGCAGCGCCAGCCATACCATGCCCGCTACAAATGGAAGCGATATGTAGTAATACCAGGGTAATGCACCCGTACCCGCCGCAGGGAAATAGTGCATTGCCGACAACCCAATAGGGGCAAACAAACGACCTATATAGCTGCTGAGCGCCGCAGTGGGCAGGAATAACCGGTTGATAAAGGTGTACGATTGTGCAAGGTCGTTTACCGCGCCGCCAGACTGTTGTGCTATAATGTTGACAATACCGAATATCACTGCCAATGCAAAAAAGGGCGCTTTCTCAATTAGCGATTTTGCATCTATTTTTCTTCCTGTGTACCAGTCGACAACCACCATAAGAACAGGGAAAGTGACAGCCGCCGATTTAGAGCAAAGCGCGCATAGAAACAGCAACAGCACGCCTATGTAGCGCCCGGCAGTTTTGCCAGAAGAAAGCATGTTGTGGTACAGAGATAATGCGCCTAAGTAAAATGCCGTATACAAAACGTCTTTAGTTTCTGACGCCCAAGCTACAGATTCTACATGCATAGGATGAATGCCGAACAGCAAAGCCACAACACCAGCGGTAACCGTTTGGTTACTCAATTTTAAAACTACTTTATATACTAACCATACATTCAGCAAATGTAGCCCAACGTTTAGCAGATGATAGGGTAGTGGATCGACGCCAAAAAACTGGAATTGTATCCAATACGTCATTATAGCCAGTGGGTGATAGTTGCAGGCATAAAAGCTGGTAAATATATTCTTGAGTCCTGCTGCGCTAAAGTCGCGCAATAGCGGATTGGTAAGAATATAAATATCGTCGTCAATGTTCGTAAAATTGTTGAACAAAGCCTGACTGTAAAGTATTGCTGTAAAAACTATTATGGCAATGGGCGCCCATTTTAGCTTATCCTGCGACAATTTGCTCGTTGAGATTGTAGCTGGGTTGCCCGGTGTGGTTGTTTGTTTTTTTGCGCCTGCCATAAGCCACTAATTTAGCGATAGTTTTTTAATAATGGGAACGGTGGCAAGATCATTTGCAGTATTGTTCCTGCATTCCTTTGGCCGATGCGCTACCCAAAGCAGCCGCATGCGCCCAGTCGCGGCATGCCGATCCGGTATCTTTCAGATTAAAACGCACAATGCCCCTGTTAGTTAGCGCATTCACATCTGCGCTGTCTAATTTCAGTCCCTCGTCAAACGCGATCAGAGCGCCCTGCAGGTCGCCGGTATTTGCCTTTATAGATGCCAGATTGAAATAGGCTACTGCATTTTTTGGATTGAGCAATATGCCGGTGTTATAGTCGGACAAGGCGCTGGCTAAGTTGCCAGCGCTGTAGTAAGACCATCCTCTGTTGAAATAGGCATCGCTTCTGCTTGGCTTTAGTTCAATTGCTTTTGCGAAGTCTTTTATAGCTTCGGTAGCATTGCCCGATGCAAAAAGGGCCAATCCGCGTTGGTTATAACTATCTGCGTAGTCAGGGTCCAGATTTATGGCAGTTTCTATATCGCTAAGCGCTGCCGCTTTGTTATTCATTTTTAAGTGTAGCGCACCCCGGTTGCAATAAGCGGCTGCATAGCGGGCATTCAATAGTATTGCAGAATCGAAATCGGTTAATGCCGCTTTATAATTGCCGACTGCTGTATGGCACAGTCCTCTATTGTTGTAAGCATCCGCAAGTTTCGGGTTAATAGATATGGCTATATTTTCGTCTTTCAGCGCGGTTACGTTATCGCCAAGTTGTAAATAAATGTAGCCCAGACTACTGTAGGCATTGGCAAATCCACTACTTGTGTTGATCGCCTTTATATAATATTCCCCTGCTTTATATAAGCTATCGTCACTTAGTTTGGCATTGCCAAGGCTCCAGTATGCATAGCAGAGGTTTGGGTTGCCTGTGTTTTTAGCTATTACATCGCCAAAGTTTGCATCGCTATCGCGCCATGCGCCTATTCTGTTCCACGAGGCCAATGAACAGACAAGCGTTGCCAGGGCTGCAATACCCAATACAGTTTTAGTGTTGCTAACCAATCTTTGAATAGTATGCCCTACGATAAGGAACAAGCCAATATAACTAATGTAGGTATATCGTTCGGCAGTTAGTGAGGATCCCACCGATACTATTTGCAGCATAACAGAAATGGTTATCAGAAAAAACGCCAACCCAAATACAAGGTCACGACGAATAGCTGATTTTCTACAAATAAGATATAGTACGAACGCTACAAAAGGCAAAGAAATGTAATAAACAATAGGCAAAGATCCAGAGCCAATAACTGGTATTAGGTGCATGGAGCAAAGCTGTACAGGCGCTATAACGCTACCTATGTAGTAAGCGATATTGTGTGAAAGCAGGAAAAAGCGCTGCATAGGACTAAAAAACAGGGATAGGTCGTTTACAGCGCCTGCTCCGCGCTGTGCGTAAATATTGATAATGCCAAATGTGATTGATAAAGCGAATAGAGGGATTTTTTCTAACAAGACAGGGCTGGTCAGTTTGCGGTATTTGTAATAATCTATGGCAAGCAAGAGCGCCGGTAGCGTAACAGCCGCCGATTTAGACAATAGCGCTGCAACAAACAGCGCTATAACATAGCCGTATCGCTTTGCGTTTGGCGTATTTATGTAATGTAAATAGGCAAGGGTAGCGCCGAGATAGAAAGCTGAATACAACACATCTTTTGTTTCTGAAACCCAAGCAACCGATTCTACATGCATAGGATGGAGCGCAAACAAGGTGCATACTATCGTCGCAATAGTTTTATTATTGCTCAGTCGTTCGGCAAGCTTGTATGCGAGGAATACATTTACAAGATGTAGTACTACGTTGAGCGCATGGTACGGTAGTGGGTTAAGGCCAAAAAGTGCATACTCTATCATGTAAACAACCATCGTCAATGGATGATAGTTGCCCATATAAAAAGCCCTGAATATGGCATTAATACTGTTGAGGCTGCATTCTTTTATATAGGTGTTGGTAAGTACATAAATATCGTCGTCGTAAAACACAAACTTGCAGGTTAGTGCGCGGCTGTATACTATTGCAGTGATTAGTATAGCTATATAGGGCGCCCATTTTAGCAGTTTGTCTATACTGTTGGCTGCATTTGTCGCTTGCTCCGGTATGGGGTTATTGCCTTGGTTAATATGTGGGTCTTGCTTAGCGGGCATTGGCGCTAATGTAAGCATACAATTTCAGATACCGATATTTTGGGTTGTGTCAACCATTCGCCAAAAAATAAGCGACCACCGAGGGAGCCCTCTGTGGTCGCTTATAGCTGATAGCAGCCAGTTACTTAAATCTACTTATTCTCTGATATCCATTTCTCTGATCAGGTTAGATGCATGCCCCATTTTGTCTATAAGGAACAACACATAACGGATATCGCAAACGATAGTTCTTTTATATTTTTTGTCAAAGGCTATATCGCCGCTCATAGCTTCCCAGTTGCCATCGAAAGCTGTGCCTATCAATTCGCCGCGCGCATTGATAACCGGGCTACCTGAGTTGCCGCCGGTAATATCGTTGTCGGTAATAAAACAAGTATGCAACGATCCGTCGCGGTCTGCGTATCTGCCATAGTCTTTGTCTTTGTACAGGTCTACAAGATCCTTTGGTACGTCAAATTCATCGCTGCCTGGTTTGTATTTTCTCATCAAACCATCCATTGTAGTAAAATAGTTGGCATGTATGCCATCCTGTGGGTCGTAGCTCAACACCTTGCCATAAGAAACACGCATTGTTGAGTTAGCATCCGGATACATCATTTTACCTTTTTTCATTGTCAGCAGTTCTTTTACATACTGGCGGCTCAACTCAGCTTTTTTGCTGTTGAATGCTTCAATCTTTGGCTGGAAGTTTGCGCTGTAGTTTTTAGAGAAACTAACTGCATAGGCCACTGCGGGATCTTCTTTGAGCTTCTGTAAAGAAGGCGCCTTGCAGAATTCGTTGAATTTTACGCTGTCGGCAAGGAAAGTGCCTGCAAACAGATAGTCGGCATATTCGGCAAAACTCGAACCATGATAGCAGGCTTTAGTGCATTTGTGCTTTTTATCCTTTGTCAGGCGGGCAGGGTTGAGTATAACTTTGTCAAAAATGTCGGGCAATTGTTCTTTTGGTACATTTTTATAAAACAGTTGCGTCATTTCTGCCAGCATTTCTTTTTCTGTACCCGGGTCATATTCTTTAAGGCTTGCTCTATATGCGGCCTTGGCAGAGTTGATGTATTTTTCAACGGTATCTTTGCTTATACCCGCTTTTTTATCGCCGGTGGCTTCAAAGCGTTCGTAAGCATCGTACAGTGGTTTCAATGCAGCTGCATTTTTTGCCATAGCCGATGAACGGATACCTTCGTTGTAAAACACCGAATATTTAGCATATGGCGTGTAGCCTGCGTAGATAGAAGCAAATTTGCCAAGCAGATCTGCATTCATATTGTTGTCGCGCTCCCATGCAGAAAATTCATCTTCGGCTTTCTTTTTGTTAGCTACTATGTTCAGGCGTTTCAGTTGTTCTGTTTGGCCTATGTAGTACTTCCAGTAGTTGGCTATACGGCTGTATGATGATGTAAGCTGCAAGTAAGTTGCCTTATTCAAATCCATATGACGGCGCATGATACCTAAACGCAAATCGCGGCAGGCTACAATAGAAGGATTGACAACATTAACAGCCAAATCTACGCCATAAGAAACCTCATAACGGTTTGTGCGTCCGGGATAACCAAAGATCATTGTAAAGTCGCCTTCGCGCGGCCCTTCAATAGAAACCGGTAAAAACTTCTTTGGGTGGTAGGGCACATTCGATTGACTATATGGCTTCGGTTGGTTGTCTGCGTCGGCATACACCCTAAACATAGAGAAATCGGCAGTATGACGAGGCCACATCCAGTTGTCGGTATCGCCGCCATATTTTCCCAGCGACTTTGGCGGGGTGCCAACCAAGCGAACGTCTGTATATTTTTTATACACCAGCAAGAAAAACTGGTTGCCGTTGAAATAATCTTTTACATTGGCAACAAACTTACCTTTCTGCGCTGCTTTTTCTTCTATTTCTTTCTTTTTAGCTTCCAGTTTTTTAGTGTACTCTTCGCCGGTAGCATCGCCAATGGCTTCCTTTACCTCGTCGGTTACATCGTCCATGTATTGCAGAAATAATGCGGTAACGCCGTTTGCGGGAAGTTCTTCCTGCATATTATGCGCCCAGAAACCATTGTCCAGCAAATTTCGGTCTACTGTGCTCAAATTGGCAATGGCGTCATAGCCGCAGTGGTGGTTGGTGAGCAGCAAGCCGTTTTCTGAGATCATCTCTGCAGTGCAGCCGCCGCCAAACTGAAGGATAGCGTCCTTCATACTGCTGTGGTTGATGTTATACAAATCTTCGCGCGTCAGTCTCAAACCAAGACGGAGCATTTCATCATAGTTTTTTCCTATCAGCATAGGAATCCACATGCCTTCATCTGCACGTGCGCCTTGCAACATTATAGTTGCCATGAACAGTAAAAATACTTTTTTCATTCTTCGTTTTTATCGGGTTGCCACTGGGTTGTGCGCAGATAGCGTACCCTTGGTTAATATGAGCATACTGATAGGGCAGGAAACAGATTTATTTAATACAAATAGCCCCTGATGCGAGCAAGGGCTATTTAGGCTTGAAATATCAATAATATTATCTGTACATATCTTCTTTTGCTTCCATTTTGTAGGCTTTCTTGCGGGCTTTAAATTTCTTTTTAGCCGCCTTTCCTGGTCTGTCTCTAAACATCTTTTGGCCTATTTTGCTTTCTTTCTTATGCATTTTCCACTCTTTTTTCTCTGCTTTCCGGCCGTATATATCTTGAGCAGTAAGGGTGTTTGTAGCAAATAATCCCAATGTCAGTAACGCAATTAAGAAGTAGTTTTTCATTAGTATTTTTTATGAAAAGCAAAGTTAAAAAAATAATTAACTAATCATAGTCTCAAAGTAGCTAAGCGCGAAAATAACTTGAATCGCAAAAGGGTAGCGCGCTTTCAGGTAATATTTTAGTTGCCAAGCCCTAAGTTATGGGTAATTAACAGCTGGCAAATGGGTTTGGATTTTTGTAATAGTGTAGAATTTTGTCTTTTTACCTACTTTGTATTTTAGTAGCGCTACGCCATCATATTTTATAGGTGGTTTTGGCTGAGCGGGTTTCTTTTCTTCCTCCGGTGCATGCGGGTAATTGTTGTTGTCGCTATTATCAACTGTAGTGTTTATAGTCCATTCAGTTGTTTTTTTAGCGTTTTTTACACGCACATTGGGTTGCTGATATTCGTGTGCTTTGTCCCAAAGCGCTATTGGTTTATCTCCTATCCACAACGTATCAGGAGATAGTTTTCCTTTTAGACCGGAGAATACTATCACAAATTCATAGTATTGCCCTCTTCGTCCCGCTATACCTCCGCTCCATGATTGTTCTGTAGCTTCGGTTACTTTTATTTGCTGCGCAGTGGCTTCACTTAAAAAGCACAACAGGCAGACAATGGGCAGTATGTATTTTATGATTTTGTATAGCATAGTGTTTTTTGTTTTGGCATGAATAATGCAGGTGCTGTATAGTTGGCGAAACCATTAT
Organism: uncultured Flavipsychrobacter sp.; assembly: GCA_964561325.1. Classification (GTDB taxonomy): domain Bacteria; phylum Bacteroidota; class Bacteroidia; order Chitinophagales; family Chitinophagaceae; genus Nemorincola. Next base: position 19,211 of record CAZLPE010000007.1, on the reverse strand, counting down.
TACTAAGGTCTGTTTTTTTATTTGCTCGTTATTAATGATTAGCGGTTCCGTTTATTTTTATAGATTTGTTTGTCTTTTAGCAAAGAGCTATTTTTTTTATCCTGAAATGAGGCGATCCGTACCACTTATTAGCGCATTAACTACTGCATCCATTGTATTTACTGCCGCTACTGTTTTTGGACAAACGGATTGCGATAAGATTAAAAATTTAAAGTTACTTAATAATTCTTACCAGTGTAAGTGGTCTTATTACAAATTGAAGGACACTTTAGTTGGAACCGTTATCAAGTTTCATGCTCAGCCCATTCCTTGCGGTCCCGACGCATCAGCTTCGCTCACTATTCTCAAAGTAGGCGAGGACACCATTCGCGTACTGGATTTTTGTAACGATATTGTTTTTAAAAAAGGGCAGAAAATAAAAGTAAACCCACAGGAAGAACCGCCTTATCAGGTAAGTGTGCCATTCTATTTCGATGTTATCGACGAACAAAACCGAATAGTCATTTCTCGTACAGATGAGTTTGATGAAACTGTATTTAATACTACCTGGGGAGAACTGGAACCACTGTAGCTATCCTCAATCATAAAATAGAAATGGAGCCTGAAGATATGTCAGGCTCCATTTGCATTTTATGGTTGTGCGGGCGTTATGGTCGCGCGCTCAGTATTTTTACAAAGTAATAGCAGTACCATTTGTGATAAGCGCTAAACACGCTTGTACAGCAGTTGGCGCATTTCGATTTTGTGTTGATTACTTCGGTATAGGCAATGTTGAAACTTTTGAAAGTTTTAATCATTTCTGTTTGCATTCCTTTTATGTCAGCGGCTATCAACGCCTTGCCGCGGCTGTCTGGGGTCATGCGTTTACCGGCTGCTGCGTCATACTCCACCAGCAATTCGTGGTAGGCCGCTATCTGGTTTTTCACTATATCCAGCTTTTTATTGTAGGCGTCTTTCCATACATTAAAGTCTTCTGTTTCTGCAATGCCTTTGTTTCCTATTGAGAAAGCGCTATTGTCGTTATATAGTTTATTATACAACTCAGTAGTTTTAGACAGGAAATACTCAATTCCTATTTCTTTAACCCTGTCTACGTTGTTTACGGCCGTATTTGTCTGCCAGATAACCAGGCTGTTTTTCAGTAGCAGATTGTCTTCTATACAGTTGCCATTTTCGCAGTGGTAGCCATCGGGGCATTTACCGGCAAAGCACTCCAGAACGAATTTGTCTTTCTTACCAGAAAATAAAGCGTTTGGGGTATAGCGTTGACTGTAATTTTTGATATTAGTCGACTGTTCGTTGTCTATTTCCTGAGCCCAACATGCACATATAGCGCTTTTAATATCATTTTCTCTTTGTTCAAAAACCTCTTTCTGTAACTTACTCCAAATGGTTGTGTCTACAGAAGGGTTGCGAATCCAGTGTTTTTTTACGCAAATCGGTGGAGGGCCGCCAGCTTCGCACTTGCCGGGATGAATCTCTACCCAATTGTTTTTGTAAGAGCAGTACTGATTCGAAAGTTTCGTCCAGTTTTTCTGATCTTCCTGTTCATAACCAGTTATCATCTTTTTCAAACTGGCAAGGCAACTAGAGGGTAATTGTCGATCGTCGAGCAGATAGTAGGGTATTCTTTCGTTTTGCAAATCGCGGAGCGTTACGCGTGTTTTATTTCCGCAATCCTTAACGTATTTGTTCTTCTGTACTGCTTGCGAAAAGCTAACTGTGCCGCTTAGCAAACAGATACAAAGAAAAATTAATTTTCTCATATTTTAGTTCCTTTCTAATTCATAAACAAAATCAAAACTGCGCATTGGCACAACCTTGCAGCAAGGTTTGTAGGTTGTTTTGCCGCCGGCTTTCTTTTCTGGCTCAAGAGCTATGTTTAGGTCTCTTACGTAAACGCGAATGTTTGAATTGCCGCTGTTTACTTCGCAATATGCCGACAAACCATCGTTATATCCGCATATGTTGCATTTGCCTTCGGGGAAATTGCGTTGTAGCGGTATTTTCAGGTAGCCGTCGTATCTCTTGCCGCCGTCGGTCGTTGGTTTTGAATAGTCAAGGATGAAATTGATCTTACTATCGGTAGATTTGATAATCATTTTTGTGCCCGAGGTGGTCACGAAAAAGTTTTTAGCGCCGTTGGTAGCCTTTACGTCTACCCAGTTGCCTACAGGTGAGTTGTTATGCAATTTGTATGACAGCTCGGCAATTTTATTGATAACCTCGGTATTGTTTGGGCTAAAATTTAGGTATTTCTTGTAGTAAGACAGCGCCATTTCGTAGTCGTTGTTACAATCGTAGGCGAGCGAAGCGTAGTATATAAACAAACGGTGTTTCTGTCCGTTTTTTGATACTTTTTTAAGCGAATTGAGCGCAGCTATGCAGTCTTTTTTGTCGAGAGCAAGAGCATATCTTGCTTCCTGTATCAGCGCCAGATCTTCTTGGGTATCTTCTTCTGCAGGTTTTTCCGTCATCGCCGGACGTTCCACTTTTCTTGGTTTCGCAGCTACAGGCATTTCTACAGCGTCGTCGCCATAATTGTTGTTAGCAACTACCGGCTCTGGTTTTATTGGCTCATAAATACCAATCATGTATTTTTTCTGTAGCTTGTCGGTTACATCGTCAGCCTTTAAAATCCTTCTATATGTTACGGGTTTTCCGTTGAACATATATTTTTCTGTTTTGGGATCTCTCATCGGATGTCTGTCAATATTCCAGTACATCTTAGCCATTGATGGCGATTGATCTTTACCCCATACCTTATAAAAATAGCAAGCGCCCAGATTTATCTGCTTTCGGTTTTGGCTTACGTAATTTGGCGAGCCCTTTGTTACCATAAGGCAGTAGTTGTCGCCATTGTCCATTTTACCATAATAGTTTTTATAATCGGCGGTGATCACATAAGTTTCACTATCCGACATGAAGTTGGTTCGAACTGTGCTCTCTTTTTTTGTAGTCATTTCCAGACCATCGTAGCTCAAACCATCATAGTTGAATTTAAATTCATAATATTTCTGGCTATAACCACTCATTGGTTCCAATAACAGGAAAGCGCAAAGAATCAGCAAATAATTTTTCATAAAATTTTCAATAAGATATTGTTTTTGTTATTTCTAACGAGCGTTGAAGCCAAAAGTAAGTATTTGAAACAGGAACTGCAAGCAATCTTTACTTTTTATTATGGGATGTATTCATGGTCAATTCTTTTTAGCTTCTACGCTCCATACCCCCGGTGTGTTATACCTAACAATGTGTTTTTGTCTGTTAATGACATGTTATGCAATCAATAAGGCATTTGCTAAAAAGTAATTAGATCTTTTCGCTCGTCGTTTTCTATGCTGGCTGGTTTTAAGTATCAATGTTTTAAGCAGGCGTTAATTACATTTGCTTCACAATTGTACTTTATTGCTAAAGGCTATGTTCAGTTTACTACCCATTACGCTTGTTGTTGTTTGCGATGATCATTATGTTGCGTTGGTAGCGGCTTTAATAAAATCTATAGAAGATAATCTGAGGCCGGGCGGTAAAATTGATCTTTGGATAGTAGACGATGGGGTAGGCGAAATGAGCAAGAAAAAGATGAATGATTCCGTTGATGCCGAAATAACAACTATAACCTGGATTTTGATTAATGATGCGGTTAAGGGAGCCAAACTTCCCATAGACCGTAGTAGTTATCCACTAAATATTTATGCGCGGTTGTTTATTCCCTATTTTTTACCTCCCGCTGTAAAAAAAGCGCTCTATCTGGATGCAGATATGATAGTGTTGAGCGATCTGTATAATTTGTTCCAAACTGATATATCTGGTTATCCTTTGGCTGCAGTAACGGACCCGCGAGTAAAAACCTTTGACAACCATTGGGGCGGGATACTTAATTATAAGGCGTTAGGGTTAAACGGAACTTCCCCCTATTTTAACACCGGCTTACTACTGATAAATACCACAAAGTGGAGGGAGGAAGCAATAACAGACAAGATAGTAAGGGTGATTAATGAGCATGTGAAGTTTGCAAATTATCCCGATCAGTATGGTCTTAATATAGTTATGGCCGATCGTTGGTTATTGCTGGATGATGCATGGAACAACTTTGTAACTGTCGAGCATCCCAATCCGTATATTCTACACTTTGTAGACCGGAAACCTATTTACAAGGCATATAAGAACAGTCCGCAGTACCAGCGTATATTTTTGAAATACCTGCACACAACGGCATGGAAAAACTACCAGCCAATAGGTGAACCAAAAAGATATCTAAAGAAAATAAAGAACATACTTGTCAAGTTCTTGAAGTTCATCAGATAGCTACCGAAGTAATATACAACATCAATGGCGAAATCAGATCCGATTTCGCCATTGATGTTGTATATTATCGAGTGTAAATGTTTGCTGTGTTTCTGTAGCCAAGTCCCAGATTGCTGTACCAGTCGGCATAGGTAGTTCCTCCTGATGTCGCCCAGTCGCCAAAATGAAGAAATGCCTGTGTGATGTCTTTTTCTTCTATCGGGTAATTGAACGGCGAAGTGGGTATATCTATAGCATAGGGTAAGCCGCGACCGGTAACATAGTATCGCTCATCGCGCGGACTACTTGCGTCGTCTTGAGTGCCATATCTGGTTAGGTCTGCTAAGTCGGTTGGCAAATGTCCGGGTAGGTGTATTTCTCTTCCTCGGTTGTATCCAAGTCCATAATTCCAAATAAATGGATTGTAGCTTGTGAGTCCAATATCGCGAAGTGCAGGTCCAGATTTTACGTTAAAAGTCATAGAATAGTTGCGCACTGGCGATTGGGTAACGCCCGGTACTGTATTCCATTCTTTCATTTCATCGCGCATGCTATTGAAAATAATGATAACAGCTTTTGTCTGTCCTTCTTCCAGCGTTCCGCCTGTCAGGTCGGCCACCTGATCTCTTAACAGTGGAAATTGTACGCCGAAACCATTGCCATATCCGCCGCCGGTAGCAAACAGCGTATAGTCGCCGTTCACCTGTACAACATTGTTTGTTGCGTTTGTTACGATCTGGTATTTATATGATATCACCAGATCGTTCATGTCGAAGTCGCCTTTTGATGGCCATTGGTCTTCAAAGGCCAATGTGCCGCTTTGCGATTTAGAGGGATAATAATTGTTGAATGCTTTTGCCGGGTCGGTAGGGTATTCGTCCAGGTCGTCGGCTACGCCGTCGCGGTCGGCGTCTACTATTGTAGGCGTTCCATTGCCTTCAGTGTTGCAGCCCGTCACGGGTATATACAAGCTACAACCTACAGCAGCTCCGCCCGTTAATTTAGAACCATCTACGGGGTTTACGCTACATACCTGCATAGCTCCGGTTATGCCGGCGCCAGAGTTCATTATGCTTACAGATCCTGTTATTTTTAATAAAGATGTACTGCCAGAGCCGCTAATCGTAGACCCGTCTAAGATGAAATTTTTTGTTTTCAGCATAGCCCCGTTGGTCATTCTCAGGTCCGTACTGCTGTTTATAGTCGTTGTGCCGCTCACCAATATTAGTCCGGTATTTTTCACGCTGCTGCTCTGGTTGTAATTGCCCGATACTATTAGTCCGCAATTATTTACAAATGCTGCGCTACCGCCATTTTGCTGAAAGTTGCCGCTAACTTTGATGGTAGCATTATTAGTAGCCACAACGCGCGCGCCATTGTTAAAACTTCCGGCAATGTTCATTGTGCCGTTATTGGTGAAAATACCAGCGCTGCCGTTGATGTTAAAGTCGCCGGATGAATTATAAGTGCCGAAATTCGAGAATATACCGCCTACGGCAAACGAGCCGTTAAGCGTTCCGTAGTTTTCTATGGTGGCCGATGCCGAATTGTAGTTAAGACCCGAAGCTGTGGCAATACCTGATGCTGAAATTATGAGGCTTGCAGAGCCATTTAGGTTAAGGTTGCGCAATGTTACATTTGCTCCGCACACCCTAATGGTACCGCCATTTACAGACGAAAAATCTACGCTTATGCCGCTGCCTGTTATACAGATTACGTCGCCGCTATTAACGTTTAACCCGGTAGTAGTGGCAGTAATGGTGCGCGTGCAGCCGCTGCTACAGTCGGGCGCAGTGGTGCGGGCATTAGCGAAACGGCCATTTTTTTCTTCTGCAAGAGGATCGGTCGCTCCGAATGATGATGTAGCCGTGGAACTGGAAACCGATACCTTGCGAGTGATTTTAGAATTGTCGGGCGCTGTTTTTACTATATAAACGTTGGTAAGCGTATTGGCAAGATATAGCTTTATAGAATAAGCTGAACCGGCCGCCGCCGCGCCGCGCGCCAGCAAAGCGCCTCCGGCATTAGGGTCGGCATCGTATATGCTTACCGTATGCAGCGCGCTGCCAAAGCGGTCGTCGGTAATATTTATTGCAAAATCTACAGAATGCGAGCTTTCCCACTTAAAGCCTGTAGGTACGGTAATATCGTTTACACTGTTGATAGTAGGTTTGGTATTTTCTTTTTTGCATCCCGATGATATGGATAATGCTATCAGGGAGCAAATGAGCAACGTAAATCTCATAAAAGCTAAAGAATATTTGCACAAAGATACTACAACATTTTTCTCATAAATGAATTAACAACTCATTTAAGTGTCATTTTGCGCCGTTAGTCTGTTTTTCATTGCTTACAACCATCCTTAGCATGATATTTGGACTAAGGGATTTGGTAAACAAATTTGTGAAGAAATTGATCTGTTAAGCTTTCCATAACTCTACGAAGTGGGTGGCAAAAACGATTTTTAGAAGGGAAATTGTACTTTCTTTATAAATTGTTGGATAACAAAAAATGATTGAAATTTTCTTTGCAGGTAAGTTTTTTCCCTTAATTTTCACCAAAATTAGTCTCATGAAAAAGATAGGAATTTTAGGTTCCGGACAAGTTGCGCAAACCCTTGGACATGGTTTTTTGAAACACGGATATGAAGTAATGCTAAGCTCGCGCAACCTCGCCAAGCTAAATGGCTGGAAAGAATCGGAGGGCGAAAAGGCGCTGGTAGGTTCTTTTAAAGAGGCTGCTGAGTTTGGCGATGTAGTGGTGCTTGCTGTAAAGGGAGCTGTTGCGGCAGAGGCAATAGAAGAAGCTGGCCCACAGTACATGATGCGTAAAACGGTAATAGATGCCACTAACCCGATAGCCGATCAGGCGCCGGAAAACGGTGTGCTTAGGTTTTTTACCAATCTCGATGAATCGCTGATGGAGCGGCTACAAACTCAGTTTCCCGAAATACATTTTGTAAAGGCGTTTAACAGCATTGGTAATGCCTATATGGTGAACCCGATTTTTACGGAAAAGCCAACAATGTTTATATGCGGCAATAACGATGCATCCAAAAGACAGGTTTGCGATATATTAGAGCAGTTTGGCTGGGAAGTAGCAGATATGGGGAAAGCGCCTGCGGCAAGAGCTATTGAGCCTTTGTGCATGCTTTGGTGTATACCGGGTATGCTTGGCGGAGGCTGGAATCACGCTTTCAGGCTCATAAAGGCTGTTTAACTAAATCGTTTGAATGTATACTTTTACGCCACAAATGGGGTTTGTAGTTATCGCAGACCACGTTTGTGGCTTTTTTTGATAAATGCCCTGATTTGTACTTACAACCTACTTTAACATGCAGCCAGTTATAAGCATTAGCCGCCTAAGCAAGAGTTACGGAGATAAGATAGTATTGAGCAATATAAATCTGGATGTTTATCCCGGTCAAATTATCGGTTACATCGGGCCGAATGGAGCCGGAAAGTCTACTACTGTAAAGGTACTGACGGGTATAATACAGGATTATACCGGCGAAGTGATGGTGTTTGGGAAGAACCTGAGAGATACTATACTTGATGTAAAGAGTAAAATAGGCTACATACCAGAGCTGGCCGAACTGTATGATCTGCTTACCCCGCGCGAGTATCTGGAGTTTGTTGGTAAACTGCACCATTTATCTGACGAGGTCATAGAGACGCGCTCGCGAAAAATGTTGGATTCATTCGGTTTGCTGGCAAACATTGACCAGCGTATGGATAGTTTTTCGAAAGGCATGAGGCAAAAGGTATTAATAACATCTGGCCTACTACACAACCCCTCTATTATAATCCTCGACGAGCCTTTGTCGGGCCTTGATGCGAACGCGGTTATTCTTATAAAAGAACTATTGCAGGCGATGAAACAAGAAGGCAAAACTATTTTTTATTGCTCGCACATGATGGATGTGGTAGAAAAAGTATCGGATAGAATAGTGTTGCTCAATAACGGAACAATAATTGCCGATGGCACAATATCGGATTTGAAAAACGGTACAGACGATTCACTGGAGCAGATATTTGCCAGACTAACCGCTACAGGAGATCCAATTCACAGAGCCGATAGTTTGACAAATGCTATGAATGACCGGAACATAGCTTGATTTGGCCACGTTAAAACCGGTAACCTACAGACAGCGTAAACTGTAAAATCTTGTTGTCCATCCATTGAAATGGTAAATCAATGCTATTGGTATTTCGTCTGGTATTGTAAGCCATGCCAATGCCCGTATTGAAACAGATGGCGAGATGCTGCGTGGGATACACATTGAGCGAATTATTAATGACCGCGCCGTAAACTGAATAATTAATGCCAAATGGGTCGAACTGACTACTGCTAAACAGAGATAAATCGGGTTTTTTGCCATATTCATAAAATATAGAGCCGCCTACGCCATACCTTATACGCTTGCCCGATTTGCCTAAAAGTAGTTTGGCGCCAGGCATTGCACAAAACGATCTATACTGGAGTCCGCTGTAAATTTTAATGCCATCATAGGAATAGAAATCGCTACCATCAGAAAAATTAATCATTACGGGTAGCCCAATGCTTAGGTTGGGCATTCCCTGCAGGCAATATTCGTAACCTACTCCCAGTCCAACAGCTGAATGAACGCCTTCTACATAGGTAATAGCCGCCGGTATAACAGATAGAGTATGCTTGCCTGTTTTGTGGCTTACAGATACGGTATCGCTATCCACTGTAGCAAACGCTACTGTGGATATGGTAAGGCACATTCCTAAAAGTAGTTTTTTCATATAGTTGGCATTGTTTGGTGGCTTCATGGCGCTAAACAGCAGGTTATGTTATACCAATAGCAGCATGGATGTTTATAACGGACAAAGGAGTTATATATTATACTTGCGTGTACAATATATAACTCCTGTTGCATTTATATCTCAATAGGGTGTTCAGCCCTCTGTTTTATGAATAGGTAAATACGCCATGAGGGCTTTCGATAACTACCTCTTTTTTGTCGGAAACAGTTACATACCCAGATATTTGCGCATCAATATTAAATTCTGCGGCTAAAGCTATAAGGGCTTCCGCTGTTTCTTTATCGGTAAACATTTCCAACCGCTGTCCCATATTGAAAACCTGATACATTTCTTTCCAAGATGTGCCCGCCGATTCCTGTATCATATTAAACAACGGAGGAATGGGCAGTAAGTTGTTTTTTACGACGCGCATAGCCGATGGGAGGTAGTGCAGGCATTTACTTTGTCCGCCGCCGCTACAGTGTATTATGCCGTGTATAGCGTCGCGGTGGGCTTCCAGCGCCCTTAGTACCAGCGGCGCATAGGTGCGCGTAGGCGACAGCAGCATTTTACCTATGTTTAGTGGAGTGGGGGTTGGGTCGCTAAGTCCGTACTGGCCGTTGTATACTACTTCGGTTGGCAGGTTAGGATCTACGCTTTCGGGGTACATGCGCGCATAGTCTTTTTTCAGCATTTCGTGGCGGGCGCTTGTCAGGCCGTTGCTGCCCATGCCGCTGTTATATTCGTCTTCATAAGTGGCCTGTCCATAGCTTGCAAACGATACTACTACATCGCCGGGTTGCATTTTTTCGGTCGTCACCAGCTTGCTGCGTTCCATACGGCAGGCCATTGTGCCATCCACTATCACCGTGCGCACCACATCGCCTACGTCGGCAGTTTCGCCACCCATAAACCTAACCTCAATGCCAAATTCGCTTAGTTTATTAAAGTAGTCCTGTGTGCCATTGATGAGCGCCGATATTACTTCTCCCGGTATCAAATGCTTGTTGCGACCAATAGTGGATGAATAGGTGAACGGTCCGGTTGCGCCTACGCACAACAGGTCGTCTATGTTCATCACAATACTATCTATTGCCACGCCTTGCCATACGCTCATGTCGCCGGTTTCGCGCCAGTACAGATACGCCAGTATAGACTTTGTGCCTGCGCCATCGGCATGCATCAGGTTGCAATATTCCGGGTCGTTACCCCAATAATCGGGATAAACTTTGCAAAAAGCATTCGGGAACAAGCCCTTGTCCAGTTTGGCTACGGCCTTGTGCACATCTTCTTTCTGAGCGCTCACGCCGCGTTGATTGTATCTGTTATTGTCGGTCATTGGTTGTACTTCGCGTTAAAAAGTCGTTGCAAAAGTAATACTTTGATGGTGGATTGGAGGGAAATGTATACCAGATAAATGCCAAATAGGGTATGCGACTATCTTTATCGTTTTTATCAATTAGTAGACTTCCAGTTTTGGAACGACTATTTTTTTATTTCTACAACAATTATTTGTTACCTCCATCGCGTTTCAGCAGCTACTTTTACACAAAATTACTACAATGGGTATAGCAGACAGACTTTTTAAAATGAAAGAAGATAAAGCAGCGGCTAATCTAAAAGCAGGTCAGGATTTTTTGGCTGCCAACAAACTTAAATCGGGCGTAGTGGAGCTTCCCAGCGGATTGCAATATGAGGTGATAACCAATGTGGACGGGCCAAAACCAACCGCGTTCAACAAAGTTACTTGTCATTACCATGGCACGCTGATAGATGGCACAATTTTCGATAGCTCTGTAAAACGGGGCCAGCCGGCTACATTTCCATTGAGCGCAGTGATAAAAGGCTGGACAGAGGGTTTGCAATTAATGGGCACAGGTAGCAAATGGCGTTTTTTCCTGCCTCCGCATCTTGCATACGGCGATCGCCAAACAGGGTCGGTAATAGGGCCTAACAGTACTTTAGTTTTTGAGGTGGAGCTTTTGGCGATCAGCTAATAACAACGCTTTTATTTATGGGCGCATACGTAGCTTCGAGCTATTGTATGCGCCTGTTTGTTTACAGTAGGCTACGAACGACTATCCTTTTTTACTTATGGCATTCCTTATCGAAAGGTAGTCGAGGTAGTAGATCACTTTTACAGACAGGCTATTGCTTTGCGCAGCTTGTAATGTAGTATTTAGGTCAGAAAAATAGTTGTCTGCAAGCGCTGGGCCGGAAGTGTATATACTGTTTTGATACACAACGCTCATCTCGCTTCCGGGCTTGAACTGCCATATAAAACTGGTGTATATGTTGAACGAGTTGAAGTTGACGTCATGCACCTTGTTGTAGCTGGTAGGATTAAGTGTGCCGTCCGCCCCCAATTGTTTAAACTGATTGTACTTTGCCTGCGACCAATAGTGGCGTGCATCAAGCTTCAGCGCCATTTTATTGGTGAATATATAGGCGGCATTCAGCGAACTGGTTATAGTCCCTACATTTCTGATGCCGAAATAAATGGTGTCGGTTACTTTATTTACAAAACCTACGTCGTCGGTTTGTTGCCGGCCCGATAGGCTGTAGACCATCGACAATTTATCGCTGAAACGGAAACGTGGCGACACGGCCCAGTTGAGCATATTGCGATGGCGCTCGTCGTACCACCTATTATCTGCGCTCAGGTCAAGCGCAAATTTTTTGCGGTAGTCGGTACTATAAAAACCTCCCGCCATGTAGTTTCGGGGAAAAAGATAGCGCCTGCCAAACGTTCTTGGTTCTATATAGTCGTTACCGGTTACAGGGGCTACGTCCCAATAAAATCCTACGGTCAAAAATTTTCCGGTAGTCAAATTATGCGATCCGTAAAAATCAAAAGATTGAAACACATCGGGATTAAACATCCGGTAGTAGTTGACCCCAACATGATTGTATGCCGAAATAAACGAACCGAATGGTTTAAAGATATTGTAATACTGTTCGAATATATAGTAAACAGAATTGTTGCGATCGAGATACCCAAGGTCGTTAGGGTTAAAGCGATCGCTTATGGTTCTGGTTTTTAGATACCAGGTGTAGTTACCGCTTATTTTAGCAATATCCAGATAGTAGCGGTAGCCCACATCGGGCTTTGCGGTATAATACAGGTGGCTTACATCTGTCGATCCGTCTATGCCATAGGTGTTTTTCTTATTTGCAAACTTAAATAGCAGCGCGCTCACATTGGCGTTATAGCTGTTCTCCTGCCGATATACATTTGTATTTATAAGGCTTATATACGAATTATTTTTCAGCGCCTGATCCAGTACCAGTACGTTATAGTTGGTTAGTGGTGCACTTTGCACAAGGCGTTCGGCTCCCGTTATGGTATCTTTTATAGTGGCATATGTGGCGCCGGCTACAGCGTTAAAAAATCCCATGCCTAGCTTATGTTTGTTGCGCCCGGATATTTTTGTTGCATTGAATAGTTTTGTGGTTGCCGGGTTTTGGGTAATTACTTCATTAGTGTCGAGCTGGCTTCCCAGATTTCTTGAGTTTATTGGCGCGCCGCCTACCCGGCGAGAGTAAAACAAATCGTTTTTGCGGAATAAGTCGACGCCTTCAGTAAAAAAGTACCGCCTTTCGTCGTACCTAACCTCTATGGGAGAAAGGTTTAGTACACGGCTATCATAAATAGTTTGGCCGAAATCAGGAACCAGCGTCATATCCAGCGTAAAACTTTCGTTGATGCCATACTTTACATCAAGTCCGCCATTGAGCGATTGCGTATTGACCCCGGCATAATTGCCTGCATAGCCCGACACATAGGGTAGTAGTGCCAGCCTTACAGGAGCTTCTATATTATATATGCCGGTTAGCGCGCCCTCTTGCGCTATCTTGTTGGGTACGCCGGGCTTTACCGGACTCCAGTAAGACGCTTCCCTGTACCTTCTGATGCCTCTGTAAAAATTGATACCCCATGTTTGGGTGTCCTTACTCGGAAACCGCAATGCTGAATATGGTATTTTCATTTCCACGGTCCAGCCTGTTTCCGTAACCACAACCTTTGAATACCATGCTGCATTCCACGAATTGTCTTGTCCGTCAAATTTGATAATGCCGTCCACTTGCACGCCGGCAGCGGTAACGCCAAAAGCGGCTGCATTTTGTTTGTCGAAATAGGTATCAAACAAAACGCCAAACACATCTACATTCCCGCCATCATCGTCTCTCGATGACAACTGCCGGTACACACTGTCTTGTTTATCATCATAAAGTATGGCGCCTACGTAAACTGCATTGTTATCGTATAGTATCCGTACTTCCGATTTTTGCAGAGATGCTTCGCCGGGTCTTGGCGACGTCTGTATAAAATCGCGCGCTACCGCAGCTTTTTGCCAGTCTGCTTCGTTGAGCGCGCCATCTATCGTAATAGTACCACTTGCGCGCCCGGCTTCGAGTTTCAAACCTTGCGCAAAAACTAATGTCTGCATCGTTAGCAATGCAGACATTAGCAGTATATATTTTTTAATAGAGCGCACTAAATTTTTATTGGTATCCGCGATTTGGTTTTGAGCGCAATATTATTGTCAGATCAGCTTAGAAACTTGTAGTCAGGGTACCTTTTACACCGCTGAATGCCGGCTCGTAACGGCAAACGCCTCCGGTACAGTTGATACCATCTACCTGCTTTACATAAGCAAGCGAAAAACGGTGAGGTCCCTTTGTATAAGCGCCAAATATATTGTAGTAATGGTTGCCGGGATCTTTGTAGTTAGGGTTGTCGCTGCCTTTGTTTGGCGCTACATTATACATATCAGATACCGATACCGACCATTTGGGGGCTATGTTATACTCAATAAGCGCAAAAGCCCACGATCCATAATCGTTTTTAGTATCCATATACTGCACTTCGGCGCGTATAGATTTTTTCTCGTTTATTTTATACGTTACCTCTGCAAATGGGGTAATGCCATGCATGATGGTAGAAGGGCGGCTTTGATAACGGGTAATATTGTATTCCAGGTATTGAGCGCCCAACTGGAACACCCACGATTTTAAACCCTGATAGTTTGCCTCAACAAAGCCCTCACGATATAGTTCGTCGCCTTCCAGAGTATTGATGTGCGTATAGGTAGCTGCAATACTTGTTACGTCGTTGGGCGTTATCAGCAAATTGGCAGATGCCGCCATTTCCGACACATCTTGCGAAGCTGGTGTGTAGCGCGCCATCAGACGTTCCGGGCGGAGCACAGCTATTACCGGTTGGCGATTGAGCATACCGTTCAACAATATCTCATTGGGCGATGTGCGCATTACAAAGTTTTCGGTACGCTTGCCCGATACGCTTAGCGCCACACCCTTCATACCATAATTAATAGAGGTATAAGCCACGGTTCCCGGTTTATCCAGTAGCGTAATGCTGCCTTTGTCGTCTGCTACGCTTATTGCTTCGTGGGTTTTATAGTCGCCCTCTACATACCACGACAAGTTTTTGTACGTGAATGTGTTGTAAGCGCAAAACGCATACATATTATACTTGGGTTCAAAACGGGTGGATGCAGCTTGCGAATTGATAGTAGCAGCCACCTGATTCATAGATGTTGCATCGAGTGTGCGATTGAGCACGCCTATACCCGGAACAAAATGCGCATTCTTGGTGCCGAAGTCGCCTTCTGCATTAAACCCTTTGATAACTGGACCGTAGCGGCTGTTGTTTACAAAGTTGTTGTTTTTTTGCTGTCCGGTAAATCCTTTTAGGGTAATATGATCGTTGAGCTTGTACTTTAATGATAGTCCTACAAGCGCATTATCTATCAGCAAACCACGATCTTCGTATGCACGGAATAAAATGCCGGTGCCTATCTGATCGTATATGTATCCTACGGTTATCGACAAATCGTCGAAGTCTTTAGATACGCTCCATGCGCCCAAACCGAAATCTGTGCTTGGGGCAGTAGGGTTTTTAAGATTGGAGTTGTTAAATCCATCGCCTCTGACAAAAAAGGTAAAACCATTTACATTGTAGCGCAACGAGAGCCAGTTTTCGCTACCGCTAAGCACGTTGTCGTACAGCGGGTTGCCGGAGGCCTTAATATTTGTGTCTTTTTGGAAAAATCTTACATTCATCATAAGGTCGCCCGAAAGAGTTCCCTGAGCCAACAATCCCATTGGTAAAGCAAGTAGTAAAAATAAAATGCCCTGTTTTTTCATTTAGACGCGTATATTGTTAAAGTTTTTCCGAAATTAGACCCAAAATTTAATTCTGGCAAAGTTTTCGCTTATTATTTTCAAAAGCAAGCAATTATGAAAAAATTACTCGTAGCAGTTGTAAGTTTATTTCTAACCGCTACTGTTCAGGCGCAGGATCTTCCTAACACGGTGATAAAAGACGTGGCAGTAGGTAAGAAGTTGCCATTCAATCAAACCATTGAGAAAGGTAAAGTAACACTTATTAACTTCTGGGCTACATGGTGCATACCCTGTAAGCGCGAAATAAAGAATGTGAGTCTTAAACTCGCTGACTGGAAGAAAGAAGTTGACTTTAACTATATGACTATTTCTGTAGACAAGGTTGAAGCAGAAGGGCTCGTTAGAACATATGCTATTTCGCAGGGCTGGAAATTTCCGTATTACATCGATGCAAATTCAGATTTGATGCGCTCGCTTAATTTTCAGAATGTTCCTTACACACTCATCATTGATAAAAACGGTAAGATAGCATTCAGCCACACCGGTTACGAAGAAGGCGGTGAAGCTGAAGTGCTTGCTAAAATCAAGGAACTGGCAGCCAAATAATTAATTTGTATAGTAATGCTACAAAAGTCGCGTACTCCACAGTGCGCGACTTTTTTGTTGTATCTATTGCTTTGCCAGTACGCAATCAAAAATCACTTTTGCCGACTCGCGATAGTTGAAGGTTTCAAAGAGCGATGGCGCCGGATGAAAGGCTGCTTCCACCGATTTTTGTAATGCGCTATTTATACTTGCCTCATTAGTTGGGTCGCAAAAATGAGCATGTGCGCTAAATAGTTCGTTATACACTGGTATGTCGGAACAAACGATTTTACATCCGTAGTACAATCCTTCCAATAACGGAATGCCAAATCCTTCGTACACCGATAGGGATACAACTATTTCTGCATTTCGATACATGGTTATGAGTTCTGCGTCGGTAAGGCGCGGGTATATTTTTATGTTATTGGCGCTTAGCGTTTCTTCATCTATATGTATCGCTTTAAACACTTTGTTTTTGTCGCCTACTATAGCCAGTTGATACTTGTCTTTTAGCGGGCTATCCATAAATGCAGCAATCAGTTTCTGGTGGTTTTTTCGGGTGTTAAACGAACCTACAGATAGTATCAGTTTTTGTTTCGGCATGGCATAGCCGGGCGGCATGTTTGCGGCTATACCGTTGTAAGTTATCGCTATCTTATCGGCTTCTGTATGGTAATGCCTGACGATTTCTTCTTTAATTGTCCGGCTTACGGTAAATATGTGTTTGCTATTGCGTATTAATCTGGGAATCAAAAAGTTGTACCAGAGGGCAAAAGGTCGGGAATTCCATTCCGGATGATGGTAATAGGCCAGATCGTGTAGCGTCAAATAGTTGTTGTTATAGCTGAGCGGCGCTGTATTGGCAAGGTTGATTAATGGTGGATTCCCATGTTTTTTCAGGTATAGCGGCAGGTCGTACTGCTCCCATAAATGACCGCTATGCGCGCCTATAGTTATAGCGCCCAGCTCCAATGCTGCATCATGATTAATTATTGCTTTTGGGCTAATAAAAATTACCTCTTGGTATATTTTTTTTATTTGTCTGCTGCATTCAATTCCATACCTTTGCACACCTGAAACCGGTTGAGTAAGGAACCGTGCATTAACAAATATTTTCATAATTATAACGGGCTTAGATTTACCAACTCGAGCTGCAAAGTATCAACAAAATACACAACGTGCAAAATATTACGCGCATATATGCATTAAGCAAACGAAATGTAATATTAAGATACAAAAACTCCCTCGTTGGATTTTTTTGGGGATTTTTCAAGCCATTGCTTTATTTGCTGATATTTATCGTCATTTTCAAGTCCAATTCAGGTATAGATCATTATATACTTTATGTTACGTCGGGGCTTATTTTCTGGTTTTTCTTTTCCAATGTTACAGGGCAAACCGTGGGGAGTATAGTAGGGTCGGCGGGGCTTATAAAAGCGCTCAACATACCTACTTATTTTTTTCCGCTATCTGAAATGCTCTCAGAGATGTTTAACCTTATACTCACGGTAATGGTTTTTCTGGTGTTGATGAATTGGGCGGGAATTATTTACGGGTGGCATATGTTTCTTATTTTACCCTGTATTTTACTATTTAGTCTTTTTACGCTTGGGCTCAATTTGTTCTTATGCAGTATCAATGTCTTTTTCAGGGATATTGGTATTATTTGGGGCACTATACAACCCGCTTTGTTTTTCCTTACGCCTATAGCTTATGCCGAATCAAATATTCAACCACAGTATAAACTCATTGTTAGTCTCAATCCTATATATGCGTTTATAAAACTGGGCAGGAGTATTTTTTACGATCATGCTGCGCCGCCTGCAGAAATGTGGGTTAATTGCCTGATTATTTCTGTAGCGATGTATATTACAGGCCATTTTGTGTTTTACAAATTGAAGAACCAGTTTATTTCAGCCATTTAAAACCGACAATGAGCGCCAATACAATAATCAAGGTAGATAATGTGCATGTAAGCTTCTGGCAAAATAATGTCGGGGTGTATTCGCTTAAAGACCTGATTACACAACGCAAAAGCCCTTTTAAGTCTAAAACTATACTTAATAATATTTCTGTTCATATAGAGCGCGGCGAAAGCATGGGTATATTGGGCAGAAACGGCTCGGGCAAAAGCACACTGCTGCGCACGATAGCGGGTATTATTAAGCCCGACAAAGGGACAGTGGTTGTAAATGGCACATTTGCGCCCATACTGGCCATAGGCGCAGGGTTGGAGCAGGAACTCACCGGCTACGAAAACATTGCCATGTTGCTGGCGCTGTACGGCACAGAGCGTAAAAACAGCAATGCAATTGAGAATATCCGCGATTTTTCTGAACTCAGCGACGAGGTGCTGAGGATGCCCGTAAAACAGTATTCTTCGGGTATGACTGCCCGGCTCGCATTTTCCATTTCGCTTGCCAACAATGCCGATATACTGATTATCGACGAGGTATTGGCAGTAGGCGACCAAGGTTTTCAGGCAAAGTGTATGGATAAAATACACCAGATAAAAAAGCAAGGCACTACTATTTTATTCGTGTCGCACTTTCCCGAGGGCGTGCTGGCTATTTGCGACAATGCTATACTTATGGAGGCAGGGCAAATAACGCACAGAGGTACAGCTAAGGACATCTGTGAAAATTACAAGCTATTGTTTTAATTACGTCTATTGCGGCTTGTGTTTTAGTCTTTACATTTGTTGGCAATGGGTAGAGAACTTTCAGGAATATTCGGCTCGGGAGCGCTAAAGCGTTTATTCTGGCTGTCTTACTTTGTGCTCACACCCGATGGTTTTGCTATTGCTAAGAAAATAGTGCGCCGTAAGCTAATTAGTTCTGGTATTGTTAATGCCCCGATACCCGACTACAATGCTGTTGCAAAAGCTCGTCTGGTGCAGGATGTATTACAAAAACGTTATAATGATGGGCAATCTGCGCTACGTATTCGATCCCGGATTAGTATCATATCGGTAGGCGATGCAGATATACATAAAGCACCGAACTTGCTTGCTGCTGTGGCCAGTCAAAACTATAGCAATTGGGAGCTATGGTATATAGCAGATGCGAGAATTGCAGGGGAGATAAGTGCACTGAAAACCGAAAACTATATTGCAACCTCGCCTATCAGGTGGGTATACTATGATGAAACTATTACGCAGGCTGATGCGGCAAATGCAGCATTACAACAGGCTACTGGCGATTTTGTATTAACTACAACTAATAACTGCCTGCCAACTCCTGACTGTTTGTTTGAAATGGTTAAAATGCTTAACGCTGTGCCAACAACACAAGTGGTATATGCAGATAGCGATGAGATAGACAGCGCAGGTAATTTTAGTAATCCCTATTACAAACCCGACTGGTCGCCCGATACGCTGATGAGCCGTAACTACATAGGTAATGCGCTAATGATAGC
>CAZLPE010000006.1:4617-60921 GCA_964561325.1 uncultured Flavipsychrobacter sp. | reverse complement strand
CCGCGACCTCCGCCGTGACAGGGCGGCATTCTAACCGACTGAACTACCAATCCAAAGTAGTGTTTTGTGGCTTTTTCACGATGTTATTGTGTGGTGTAAACCGCTTTTTTCGTGATTGGAGTGCAAAGATAGCAAAAGATTTTTCAGAAGAGCAAATGTTTTGCCGCAATTTGTTGTATAAATTATTTTATAACCCTTCGGGTTGCGCTTTTATCATTTCTTTTGCCGGAACCCCTACATAGGTTTTGCCGCTTTGGCAATCTGTGTTCACAAAGCTAAGCGAGCCTATAGTTACATTGTCTTCCAGCTTTATACCGTGGTTCAGCACGGCATTGGTGCCTATAAAACAGTTGGCGCCTATATGCGCTCCTCCCACCGACTGCTGGTGGGTATCCAGGTTGTTGGTCATTACCAGCGGGCATATGTAGGTGTTGTCGCCCACGCGCACGCCGCGCGCTATAATGGCGCTGTAGCGTATCGTTACATTATTGCCTATCACCGATTCGCCCGAAAAAGCCACAAACGAGTCAATGTAGCAGTTTTCGCCTATGCGCGTATTACCGCGTATCTCTACATGGCTTTGCAGTCGCGTATTGTTTCCTATGGTTACGTTGCTCACCACTTTGCAGTAGTCGCCTATTGTTACATTATCGCCTATAGTTACACCGTCTTCTATAATACAAAACAGCCCTACGGTACAGTTGGTCCCAAACCGCGCATTGGGCGATATTACCGAGTTGAAGCCGGCTACAAGATTGCTGGCAGGCGCAGCGGCATTGTTTTGTGTCTGTTGCATTATTAATATTTGTAGGTGGCTTTGTAATAGGCTTCTTCCAGCTTGGTGGGTACGCGCGGCGTTTGGGTGCGGCTCACGTGGTTGCGGTTGCTAAAGTACAGATGTATAATGTCGCCGCCGTTCGTTTGCATAATCACTACATCGGGTTCGGCATATTTTGCTTTCTCGTTAAACAGCGACACATAGTCGTCTATGCTTGCGCTCAGTATACCTGCATTCAGTATTTCTACCTCGGGCATCTGTTTTTGCAGCACGGTTGTAGCTATGTATTCGTTGTCGAGAAACGGAAAATACACATGCGAGCTACCCATAAACAGTATGCGCGGCTTTGTTTTCGGGAATTTTAGATCATAGTCCATACGCAACCCCTGTGCATTGGCTTTCAGGTGGTAGGGTATATCTTTACCGCCGTCCAGCACCTCGTCGTCGTTGGGCGGCAGGTCGCCAAAGGTTTCTGCCCGTTCAGCGTCTTTGTAAGCTACGGTACTTTTGTTGCCCATATATTTCTTCACTATCGGCATAAACAGCCCGGCATAAAACTCGCCTCCTTTTTTCGACCAGTGTCCATCGCGGGGCAGCAGCGTTATTTCTTTTGGGTCTTGCGCATCTATCTGGTCGGTTAGGTCTATGCAGTCTATGCCCAGTTCGGCGCAGGTTTTTAGTATAAAGGGTCGTCCGGCTTTAAAGTTAAGCGTAGGGTCGCCGGGTTTTTCAATGGGTTTCATAATCATCACCACAAACTTTGCGCCGGTGGCTGTTACGTCTTTATTTAGCTGTATCAGGTAGTTTTTATAGCGTTCTTTCAGTTCGGCATACAGCGGACTGTTGGCTCCGTTGTTTTCCATCAGGCGTTCGTCGGGTATTTGGGGGTATTCTTTGTTCAGGCTTTCCAGCTTGGCCACCTGCGCTTCGTGTTGTTTATATTCAAACTCTTTGTGTTGTCGTTCTTTATCGTCGTTTTTATTGGCGCAGCCATGCAGCAGCGGCGCTGATGCTGTTAGTAGCAAGGAGAGTAGACGTAACGGCTTTATCATAGAACTATGCGAGATTAAAATTTAAAATAGTAGCACTCGGTAGCGCTTTGCTTTGGACAAAAATACCAAATTGCGCTAATAAGTAGTAGGTATACGCCAATTCTTGCTATCGCCGGCACGCGCGGAAGCTGCAGCACATAATCTTTTTCGCGTTGCACCCACTCTATAGCCAGCATGGGCAGGCACCATACATACTTGCGCACCACCACCATAAGCGGCGGCGCAAACATGCTGGCCGACATTATTTTCATAAAAAAGCCTGTAGCCACCTCCATATTGGGCGAACGGAAAAAAATACGCATTATGGTAGCCAGATTGAAGGTGATGAACATTTGCAGCAGCTCTTTGGCGTTGGGCAATAGCTTACCCTTTCCCGGCAGGTCTTTATAACGGGTAAACGAATTGGAGAACAGGTAGACAAAAAAATACAGGCCATTGAGTACACCCCAGCAAACAAAAGTAATGTTGGCGCCATGCCACAGGCCCGAGAAGCAAAAGATGAAAAAGATAATGAGCATGTATTTTGTTTTGCCCACTTTGGCGCCGCCCAGCGGCAGGTATATATAGTCCAGCATCCATTTGCGGAGCGATGTGTGCCACCGCCGCCACATTTCGCCGGGATTGCGACTGAAAAAGGGCATTTTGAAATTTTTGACCAGCTCTATACCCAGTAGCCGCGATGTGCCGCGCGCTATCTCAGAGTATCCCGAGAAGTCGGCATATATAAAGAAGCTAAAAAGGGTGACGCCCAGAAACAAAGTGCTGCCGGTCTGGTCTTTGTAGTTGGCAAAACAGTAATTGACCATAACCGCAATATTATCTGCCACTACCATTTTTTTATATAGTCCCCACAATATTTCCGCTACCGATGCTTCTATTACAGCTATGGTTGGTTTTACTGGGTTTTTAAACTGAGGCAGCAGTCCGGCGGCTGAGGCTATTGGTCCGCAAAGTATGTGCGGGAAATAACTGATATAAGAGGCGTATACAATAAAGTTGGTTTCTGCAACTATTGTGCGCCGATAAACGTCGGTAATGTAGCCAATTGTTGAAAACGTAAAATAGCTGATACCTATGGGTGTAATAATATGCATGGCGCTGGCTTGCCACTGCGTCATGCCGGGTATATTGCCCAACAGCAAACCAGAGTATTTTATATAAGCCAGGCCAAGCCCGAGGATAACAATTGTGGCGGTAAGCAACGCTTTGCGTTTGCCCTGCGGGGCTGTGCGGCTCATAACCAGTCCCGATAGGTAGCTAACGCCTATGATGCTGTACAGGTAAAAGGGTAGGGTATTGCGAAACCTGTAGTAGAAGTAGCCGCTGGCGAGCAGTAAAAATACATTGCGCACATGCTGCCAGCGCCATACCAACCAATAAACTGCAAGTATGATGGCAAAAAATAAGGCAAAATCTTTTGTATTGAAGAGCACCAGCTTTGGTTTGTGCAATGATAATTTTTAATGTCGAAATATGCAAACCATGCCGCCGACTGCTTAAACGCGTATTGGTAGGGGTATATCGCGTAGCATGGCGCTTTAGTTGACTACTTTGGTAGCCAATGCCCCGATTTTTCATTAATTTTGGCGGCAATGAATATTGGGGGTTACCGTTATCTATTGCTGGTATTATTGTCGGTATGCGCAGGTTGTGCAAACATCACAGCCCCTACGGGCGGCAAGCGCGACGCCACGCCGCCAAAGCTGCTGAAAATTGCTCCGTCGGACTCGCTGCTCAATACAAAGGTAAGTCGCATCTATATAGATTTTGATGAGTATATAGTGGTGAGCGATGCTGCCAAAGAAGTAGAAATGTCGCCAATGCTTACGGTGTCGCCGGTAGTAACGGGCAACAACAGGCGGGTAACGGTAAAGATCGTCGACTCGCTTTTGGAGCCCAATACCACCTATCGGTTGTCGTTTGGCAATGCTATAAAAGACCTGCACGAGAGCAATGCCTTTAGTAAGTACACTTATACATTCAGCACGGGGCCTTATTTCGATTCGTTGCAATTGGTAGGGCAGGTAATCAATGCCGCATCGGGCCTGCCCGATTCATCGGGCGCATGGGTAGAGTTGTACAGCGCCGCCGAGGCAGACAGCGCAGTGGTGCGCCACAAACCCAAATACATAACCAAGGCCGACGGGGGTGGAGTATTTACCTTTAAAGGGTTGCCCAAGCGCGATTTTAAAATATATGCGCTCAAAGACGCTAACAACAACATGGTGTATGACGGCAACGGAGAGCAAATAGCGTTTAACAACACCATTGTTACCCCCGGCGACAGTACAGCCAACAGAATAATATTGAAGATATTTGAAGAAATTGCAGATACGGCAGCAAAGCGCAAAGCTGATTCGGTGCAAAGGGCAAAAGCATTGCGCATGGGCAAGGAGCCAAAGGGCGATGAACCTTTCTCTTATGTCATCAATGTAGATTCGTCTGATGTCAGTAAACGCACTTTTGATCTGACCAGCGATATAAAGATAGTTTTCAATAAAATACCCGTTCTAAATAAGCAAAAGATAACGCTCAGTTTCGATAGCGGCGGCGTTACCTATACGCCAGAATGCAGGTATAAAACAGATTCTGCGCACCCCAATCAGCTGTATGTCATTCCGCCGCATTGGGCAGAAGACAGGGTGTATACATTAAAGCTGGCTAAAGGCTTTGCTAAAGACACAACAGGTAAAGAAATCATGCCAGCGCGGTTCTCGTTCCGCACCTGGGGCGATGAGGAATATGGTAAACTAAAATTGCATTTGCCCACAAAATATTACGACAGGAAGTATGTGCTGCTCATTAATGCTGATAAAGACACAATAGCCAATGCGCCCATAGTAGATACCATTGTCAAGCTCGTTCACCTGCGACCAGCCCGGTATACAATAAGAATAATAGTAGACGCCAACGGCAATGGCAAATGGGATACGGGTGATTTGTTTGCGAAACGTCAGCCAGAGGAAGTAGTTCCTTACAACGAACCTGTGAGTGTAAAGCCGGGCTGGGATATGATAGTAGACTTTGATACCCAACCAAAGAAGGGAAAAAAGGGTGATAAAGGCGGAGTTAAGTAAAGTTCTGTCGCTTGTTTATTTTAAATTTCTAATTTTGACTTTCTATTTATAATTATGAAACGCAAGTTACTACCATTATTATTGCTGTTTGCTACGGCGGGCAATGCTCAGGAGCGCATGACTCCCGAATTGTTGTGGAGTCTTCACAGAGTATCGGCTAACGGTGTAGGCAGAGAGGGTAAATATGTATACTACTCCTCTAAGACCGTAGACTGGAGAACCGAAAAGAGCATTGTGCACCAGTATCGCCTGAATGTAAAAGACGGGGAGCGCAAGGAATGGACATCTGAAGCCGGTAAGACGATTACACAACGATACGACCATGCCTGGTATGCTACCTACGACAACTTTTTGTATCAAAGCCTGGATAGCGGCAGCACTTGGAAAGAAATATACAATGGTCTGCAAGACGCAGAAAATGTATGGGTATCGCCAAACGGCCAGTATGTAGCGTTTTCTAAAGATGTGTTGGTGAAACCGATGCTTGGCGCCGACCTTTACCGCGACCTGCCCAATACTACCGCAAAAGTATATACCGACCTGAACTACCGCCACTGGGATACCTGGGAAGACGGCAGGTTTTCGCACATTTTTGTAGCATCGCTGAAACAGGGTACTGTAAAGGATATTATGGAAGACGAGCCCTACGATTGTCCTCAGAAGCCTTTCGGCGGCGCCGAAGACTTGGCTTGGTCGCCAGACAATAAGGGTTTTGTATATGTGTGTAAGAAGAAGTTTGGTAAAGACTATGCCTACAGCACTAATACCGACCTTTATTATTACAACACAGCCACAGGCAAAACTGAAAACTGGACCGAAGGGTGGAAAGGATACGACACCCAACCAGTGTTTAGCAAAACCGGAAAAACTCTTGCCTACACCAGTATGGCGCGCGACGGCTACGAGGCCGACAAGACCGACATAATACTGATGGATGTAACCACCAAAAAGAAAACCAACATCACCGCTAAGTGGGACGGTACGGTAGAAGGTTTTATTTTTAATAGTCAGGAAAATAAAATTTATTTCAATGCGCCTTTCGAAGGCACGCAGCAACTGTTTCAGGTAGGCATTACAGATAAAGATCTGGACAAGAATACGGTACAGATCGTGACCAAGGGCAAATTTGATATAAATGCAGTTATCGGCGAAGCTAATGGCGAAGTTATTGTTTCACGTTGCGACATGAATCATGCTTCAGAGTTGTTTGCCGTGAAGCCGCTGTATGGCGACATGCGTCCGCTTACGCACGAAAACGATAATACTTATCAGAACCTGATGATGAGTAAAACCGAAATGCGTAAAATACAAACCACCGATGGCACTACGCTGCATGCGTGGGTTATATATCCGCCCGACTTCGACCCTAACAAAAAGTACCCAACTCTGCTTTATTGTCAAGGTGGGCCGCAATCTGCTTTGTCACAGTTCTACAGTATCAGGTGGAACTTCCAGTTGATGGCTGCACAGGGTTATATAGTAGTAGCGCCCAACCGCAGAGGTATGCCGGGCTGGGGTGTGAAGTGGAATGAAGAAATAAGCAAAGACTGGGGCGGACTACCCATGCAAGACTATCTGGTAACGATAGATGATATTTGTAAAGAGAAATATGTAGATAAGTCGCGTTTGGGATGTGTGGGCGCAAGCTATGGCGGCTACAGTGTATTTATGTTGGCAGGTATGCACAACAATCGTTTTAAGACTTTTATAGCGCATGATGGTTTGTTTGATCTGAAAAGCTGGTATGGCACTACCGAAGAGTTGTGGTTTGCCAACTGGGATATAGGCGGACCTTATTGGAAAAGACCAGAGCCGCCAAGCTACGAAAAGTTTAACCCAAGTAACTTTGTAAGTAAATGGAACACACCTATCATGATTATTCAGGGCGGCACCGACTACCGCGTGCCTACAGAGCAAGGCTTAGAGGCATTTGGTGCGGCAAAAGGTAACGGAGTAAAAGCGAAGTTGCTGTACCTGCCTAACGAAAACCACTGGGTATTGCATCCTCAAAATGGTATAGCCTGGCAACGCGAGTTTTTTAAATGGCTCGATGAAACGCTTAAGTAAACAATAATTTGAATACTGTAAATACAGAATAGAGCAAGCATGGTAACGTGTTTGCTCTATTTATTTTTGGCTTTTATTAGTGTCCCCAATTGCGAGATATTCACTATTTTTGAAGATAAACTGCCTGCAAAATGGGATTGATATACGCCAACGTAGAGATAATTAATGCAGAGGATCTGACTTTTGCCCGTAGGCATTATATAGGAGAAGATGAAATCAGACGCATCAATGTTTCGATGCTTGTTGATACCGGCTCTGTAATGCTTGCCATAAATGAAAGCATACAGGAGCAACTACAACTGCCAATAGTTGAGAAAAGGAAAGTGCAACTGGCTAACAGCCATATTGCTGAATATGATGTGGTGTCGCAGGTGGAACTAAGATTTGCTAACAGGCGTACATTATGCAACGCAATAGTACTGCCTGGCGACTCTGAGCCGCTGCTTGGAGCTATACCAATGGAAGATATGGATGTGCTGATACATCCCACACGTCAGGAATTGATTGTGCATCCCGACCATCCGTATTTTGCACAAATGAAAATGAAATAATAGCGTAGACCTAGACCTCATAGTCAACATAGTTTTCAATAGAATAGCAAAGCCTCTTACTGAATTGTCATTCAGTAAGAGGCTTTGCTATTTTGGTCAATGCGCTATCCGTTATGCTATAGATTTCTTGATGAGATCCATCAGTTTATCCACCTCGTTTTTGTTGTTGTATATGTGTGTAGATACGCGCAGGCAGTTGATGCCGTTTTCGGGCACAGCCCTTATCCGCACTTTTTCGGCGGCGCATATGTCGTAAAACTTGTGGTAATCTACGCCCTTAATTCTAAAACCATTCACTGCGCACCTCGATACCTCTTCGGTAGGTGTGAGTAATTCTATTTTATCGCCAAACTCCAGCAGGCGGTCTTGAGTGTACTTTCCCAGACTCTTTATACGCCGGTGTATATTCTCAATACCTATGGTTTCTATAAAGTCGATGGCGGCATTTACGCCGGTATACAAGCCGTTGGCTTGGGTGCCGCCAAAATAACGGTGGGCCGATGGCGCATAATTGCCTATTGTTATTGGGTTGGTCATTATATCCCATTTGCCATCATCGGTGCCGCCGCCCATGTAGTAAGATTGAACAGTGTCTTGAAAGCCTTTGCGAACATAAAGAAACCCGGTGCCTTTTGGCCCCATCATCCATTTATGGCAGCAACTGGCATAGGTGTCGCAGCCCATATCGTGCAGGTTCAGGGGCATCATTCCGGCGCCATGTGCGCCATCTATCAGCGAAAAGATGCCTTTGTCGCGCGCCAGCTTACATACTTCTTTTATGGGTATAACCTGGCCTTGTGTGCAAGGTATATGCGGGGTAACAATAGCGCGGGTTTTTTTAGTTATCAGTTCAGCTATACGGTTGAGCGTCTCGGCTGCTGTAGCGGCAGGCGTATATTTCTTTATAACAATGCCGGTCACCTTCTGTCTGTTCATCCATGGCGAAGCATTGCCTACGTGTTCGTGGGTGGTCAGTATTACCTCGTCGCCTTTTTGAAGCGGCACACCCCAGCATGCCAGATTTATACCATCGGTCACATTATGAGTCAGGGCTATTTCGTCGGCATCTGCGCCCACAAATTTTGCCAGTTTGGGCGGAGTGCTGTCGTAGCTGCCGTAGTTGCCATGCAAGTCGGCGTCCATTTGCGCAGTACGCATTGCATCTATTACAGGGTAGGGCGACGGTCCGAACGTGCCATTATTAAGGTAGGTGAGGTCTTTAGATAGTGGGAAAAGTTGTCTTACATTGCGCCAATATGCCTCATCATCTGGCTCTATAGTTTTGCCATCGGTCTTTATCTCTGCCGCTGCCGAAAGCGAACTTAACTCTGCCATTGTAAAAGCAGCTAATGTTGAGGCTGTCTTCAGAAAACTTCTCCGGTTGAAATTCATCGGGTATTAATTATGTACGATAAATATACAAAATATTTAAAAACGCCTGATTTTTTCTCAGCTAATTATCGGAGCGACAAACACTGGTTTCGTGCGGCCATCATGTTGTTTGGTATTGGTAGGTATCGATGGGTATGTGTCGGATTTATGTTATTTGTAAATAAGTTTATCCTTTATAGATTCATTTCCTTGCAGGCCTCCGGTATGTATGCACAACAAATTATCTGAACTATTAAACTGATTGTCTTCCAGCATTTTTTGTAGTCCAAACATCATTTTGCCGGTATATACCATATCGAGCGGTATTTTGTTTTCGTCGTAAAAAGCATTCATGAAGTCTATTAGTTCGGCGCTACACTTGCCAAAACCGCCCATATGCCATTCATCGGTTAGCGTCCAGTTTTTGTTTTGGTCGGGCTTTAAGTGTTCGGATATATATTCTTTAAGATAAATGCCGCCTTTCATAGGTGCAAAGCCCATCACCTGTTGTTCGGTAAAAAGTTTATTGCGTAAGCCTATCATCGTAGTACCCGACCCGACAGATACTAATATGTGGGTATAGCTTTTTTTTACATAGCGGTTTATCAGCCCCGCGCCAGTACGTCCGCGCTCGTTTGCGCCGCCTTCTGGTATAATCAGCGTACGATCAAAGTCGGCGGTAATCAAGCGAATCCAGTCGTCGTTTTCTTTGTTTTTATAGTCTTCCTGCGTTACAAATATCAGCTGCATACCCTCTGCTACGCAGGCTTCCAGCGTCGGCGTCAGTGCATCGTACTTGCCGCGCACTATAGCTATAGCGTGCAGCCCATATGCTCTGGCAGCAAAAGCCGCAGCAATGAGGTGGTTAGAATGTCCGCCGCCAAATGTAAGTATTGTTTTATAGCCATGGTCTACGGCATAAATTAGATTAAGCCGTAGCTTGAACCATTTGTTGCCCGACACTACAGGGTGCAGTTTGTCGAGGCGCAGCATGTCTATATTGGCTACTTTTTTTTTATACCAGAATTTATGCAGCGGGTCTATGGTCGCCAGCCGGTCGTCAATTGTATCCATATTCGCGCAAATAGTTTTCATTGTCGCGCCATTTGGGGCGCACTTTTACAAATAGCTCTAGGTGTACCTTTTTCTGCAAAAACTCTTCTATTACCTTGCGCGAATTGATGCCCAGTTGCTTTATCATGCTGCCGCCCTTGCCCAGAAGAATCATTTTCTGGGTTTCGCGGCTCACAATTATATCCGCCTTTATTACATTGAGGGTGGTTTTTTCTTCAAATGCCTGTACCAACACAGCCGCATGGTAGGGTATTTCTTCTTCGTAAAGCGCATAGATTTGTTCCCGTATCATTTCGCCTACAAAAAAGCGTTCAGACCGGTCGGATATGCTGTCTTCGGGATAAAATGCAAAGCCTTCTGGCAAGCCCTTCAATATCAGCGGCATTATTTTATCTGTATTCACTTCCTTTTTAGCCGATATAGGCAACACAGCCCATTTGGGATAACGTTCCTGATAGGTCTTTACAATTCCTTCAATTACGCTTTTGTCTTTAAGTACGTCTGTTTTGTTGAGCAGTAGTATTACCGGCACCGTCAGCTTCAGCGAATTGCTTATTGTTTCAAACTCTTCTATGGGTTGATTAATGTCGTGCATAAGGATAGCTACATCTGCATCTTCAAGAGCGCTTTTGACTTGTAGCATCATTTTCTGGTGCAGTTTGTATTTAGGCTCTATTATACCCGGGGTGTCAGAGAATACTATCTGATAATCGGGTTCTGAAAGTATGCCGAGGATACGGTGGCGGGTGGTTTGCACCTTTGGCGAAATAATAACCAGACGCTCGCCCAGCAGCAAATTAAGCAGTGTGGATTTACCTGCGTTGGGCGCGCCAAATATATTTACGAAACCTGATTTGAATTTGTTTGACATCTGGCTGCAAAAATAAGCTGAATTTGCTGCCAATTGTCGATATTGTTTTCTGAAGGTGTTGCGGAAGGTAGTAGGTTATACAAATGTTCCGTCGGGATAAACAATACGTTCGAGATAAAGGCCATGACCGGCTACGTTAAAGAAGGCTTTAGTGCAATCGCGCGCCTCTATTATTTTCCTGAAATCGGCTATGGTGCCCTTGCCTCGCGCTATATGAATTTGCGTAGCCACAAGGCCTCTTACCATACCGCGCAGAAATCTGTTGGCAGTAACCAAATAGTGGAGTTCCTCACCATGTACTTGCCATTCAGATTGGTGAATTGTGCAGTTATATGTTTTGGTCTGTGCATTGCGCTTAGAAAAAGACTCAAACTGTTCGTACTCTTTTATTATTTCTGCCGTTTCATTTAGTGTTGCTAAGTCGAGCTTGAAAGGATAATACAACGCTTGTGTAACAAGAAAAGGATTCTTATAATGATAAATACGATAGCGGTATTGGCGTGTTAACGCTTGAAAGCGGGTGTTAAACTCAGGGTCGGCAGCGCAGAGTAGTTGTTTTACCACTATGCCATCGGGCAAAATAGCGTTGCACTTGTATACAAAATCAGCTCGCGGTTCTTCATTAAGGTCAAAGTGGTAGAAGTTGCTCAGCGCATGCACTCCCTCATCTGTTCGGCTGGCTCCCACTGTTGGCACGGGCATTCTTAATAATGTTTGTAAAGTTTTATTCAGCGCGAGTTGCACAGTTGGCGTTTCGCCTTGAATTTGTGAGCCATGAAATTTTGTGCCGTCATACATTACTTCTATTACGTATCTGCCCATGCGCCTGTATCTTGCTGCAAATGTATAGTAATATGTTGGCCGATAATCATCTGCCACAAGCAAAATACAGTTCCTCTTGGGAGGGGGCAATAAAAAAGCCACATGCAGAAGCATGCGGCCCGGGTATATCGCGGCTGTATGAAGCGTCAGTCGTCGATACGTACATTCAGACTGCCCTTACTGCCTTTAATGACAATATTGTTTGCTTGCAGGTAGTTTTTGTATTTCTTCAATATTTTGTCGCTTTGTTTTTCTCCGTTAATGTATAGTGTGCCGTTTTCTTTTTCTACGGAGTACTTTCTTGACCTGTCTATCAATCCGTCGGCTTCCATGCTATTTAGCATAGCGCCAAAGTCTTCGGGTTGTGTTCCGTCGTCATCAGCTGCCGCTATAATCTGGCGTTTTTTTGTTATTGTTTTCGAACGTTGTACTTCAGCATTAGCCCGTTCCATTTCTTCTTTTGCCTTGTGAAGTTCCTTTTTTACGTTTTCTGCTATTTCTTTTGTCATCTCCGTCAGGTCTATTTCAGCCTCGGCCTCCTTCATCCCACTTTGGGCGTCGCGAAGCCCTTTCTCTATTTCAGCGCCTATCGCTCCCCAGTCTACAGCGCTGAGTTCGTTTTTTACTGAGGCCATTGCTGTTACCACATCCTTCATTATATCATCTGTATTGATGGTAATAGAATTGGAGGTTTTTTTGCCATTGCCGCCATCTGTAGTAATATTCAACACCATATTACCATTAGCCTTGTTTTTATCTTTTTTTATCGAGATGTTGATATCCGATGGCATAGCTTCTTCGTTCTTTGACGCTCCGGTCGTTGTTTCTTCGTTCTCGGTGCGTTTACCGTTTTTGTCAACAGTTATGGTTTTTTTCTTAACTACATAGTTCGTTTTTTTCTTTAGCGTATCATCTGTGTCGTGGGCAAATGTTGGGGTAAATGAGATCATTGATAACAGAACGACTATCAAGGATATGCCTGCGGTGAGTAATGCCAGTTGGCTGTAGTTTACATTGTTCTTTTTCATTTCCATTATTCTTTTTATGCGGGTTAATAATTGTTTTTTGTTTCCGGTGGCGGCCATTGTCAGCGCGCTGTTGTTTACTCTCGTTTGCTCCAGAAGGGCAAGGGCTTTAGCATAGGGTAGGGGGCTGGCTGAGCTGGCGACAACTATATCATCGCAACAATGTTCGCGTTCTCTGCGTACTATTGCGGATAGTAGCCATACAAAGGGGTTAAAGAATAGTATGGTTTCTATTAGTGTCTGTATCATATTAAGCAAGTAGTCGTGACGCTTAATGTGCGCTAACTCATGCAGTATTATTGTCTCAACCTCTTCGGTTGTCAGATTGTTGATAGCAGCCACGGGTAGCAGTATAATTGGTTTTACAGCGCCCATCATTATCGGTACATTTATTTGCTCAGATAGATATACTTTCACTTTTGCAGCTATTTGTAGCTTTTCTATCCAACGCTGCATGATATCGTTATGTAGCTGTGTCGCTGGTATTATACCTTTTTTACTGACTGTCCAAAGTTGAGCGACATTAACCGCAAGTCTTACTATCATAAAAGCGATGCCAATGGTGTAGATGGTTAGTAATACCGGGAAATAACGTTCGAAGTGGGGGATAAGATTGCTTAACAAATTGGCGGTCGTCCCGTTTGCTGGTATAGCGTTAACAGCCAGCGTTTTGTTGGGTGCGTCGTTAGCGCCTATTTGTGTAATATACACGGTAACGCCTTGTATTTTTTGGTACTTGCTTGTCCATGTGTCTAAAAACCATAAGATTGTGCTCGCAAGCGCCCCATACGACAACAGGTACTTTATTCGGGCATTCATTCCCGGCGCTGCTCTTACTGCCGCATATACTATGCTATAGAGTAGCATACCCTGCCATAATGAGTAGAACAATGCCCATACAAGCGATTGTGAAAATGTGAAGATGGTTATAGATATAGGTTGCATGTTTTCGGTTTTGTGGTAGTTATTATTATTTATTGGATGCCGAGCGCTTTTCTATTTCTTCCAGATAACGTTTTATTTCCTGAAGTTCGTCGTTGCTGGATTTATGGTGTCCCAACGCTTGCATTACCAATTGAGATGCAGACCCGTTGAATACGTTTTCAATCATGCGTTTCACCAGTTGACCTTGTGTTTTTTCCTGACTCACATTTGCTGTGTACACATGACTTTTGTTGGTAGCGTCTCTTTTTAGCAGATTTTTGTCGTGCATTATCTGCATCAATTTAAGTGTAGTGGTGTAACCAGAATCTTTACTTTTTTCCAATACTTCGTGCACCTCGCGTACAGTACAGGCTCCTTTCTCCCAAAGGATGTTCAGTATCTCCAGTTCGCTATCGGTTGGTTTTAAATGATCGTTTGATTGCATTGTTAGTTGTTAATCGTCTACGAATGATTTCGTAAAGCAAACGTACGAATGTTTTCGTAAATAAAAGCAATAGCGGGATATTTTTTGTTTTTTTAACGAAGGGTGGGTTGGAATAAATAAATGGTATTTATTGCTGTCATTTTACTACAGCTTAGTTGGCTGAATGCATGGGGGAGGATAGGGGATACAGCTTACTTTATAAAAACAAATCGCATATATAGCAAAAAAAGCAGACCGATATCGCTGGTTACTATTTGAATCTTACCTCCACGAAAAAAAGCTCCGGAAAACCGGAGCTTGTATAAAAAGATAATTTTAACAATAGAACGCGAACCAAATATTGTTTGCGAAAAACCTGAATTAGGCCATTGCGTTGATGCGCTTAGCAATACCTGATTTCAGGTTGCCTGCTTTGTTTTTGTGTATAACATTACGCTTAGCAAGTTTGTCAATCATAGATACAACTTTGCTCATGCCAGACTGTGCAGTTGCTTTATCAGCAGATGCCAACAATGTGCGGATTGCATTACGAGTTGTTCTGCCGTAGTAACGGTTAAGTTCACGGCGTTTTTCACTTTGACGAATATCTTTTTTGGTTGCTTTATGGTTTGCCATTAAATACTGTTTTTTAAGGACTGCAAAAGTAAGGGTAAAAATCAAAAATAAAAAATAAAAAATAAAAAAATGGTCTTTTTACACAAAATAGACCATCGTGTAGCGTTTATTGGTATTGTGAGCTCCTTTCAACAATAAAGGCTAAATCTCTTAATGCGATTTAGCCTTTACTATTGAACGATTCACTATTTCATTTGCATCAGCAATACTTTAGATTTTTTATCCAAGAATTCTTTCTTTTTAAGAAAGAGATCAAGTTTGTCTTTAGGTATGCGCAAATTGTAAAATGGAGTGGGGTATGATTTGAACACATATTGTTCATAATCCGGATTCCAACGAGCTATAAGTTTTTTGTCAATGCCCAGTTCTTGCGCCATAAGGTCGGCATAAATAGGCTGGGTAATGCGCACCATTGTCATGTTCTTCAACTCGTCGTCGCTGAACGGATTTTTCTTAACAACAGGTGTTGCAGATGACAAGGCAGATGTTGCGCCCGGAGCAGACCCGGCTGTTGGAGCGCCAGAAGCGGCAGCGGCTTTTGCGGCAGCAAGCAACGCTTCGTCGTCTTTATCTTTTACTTTGTTGTTAAACTTAAAGTCAACAGGAATACTGCCTAAGTCGATAAACTTACTAAGGTTCTCAAAGATGCTTGCAGTGGCAATGAATGCCAGTACATGGCCTTGAGTTTCCCGTGGCAGGTACTCTTTAATATCCCAGAAATTGTGGCTGCCTGTCAACGCTATTGCACGCTGTACCGGAGTAGGACCACTATTATAAGCAGCTATCACCAACAACCAATCGTTTAGCTGACTGTAGAGTAGTTCCAGATACTTTGTAGCTGCTGCTGTGCTTTTGGCTAAGTCGCGGCGTTCGTCCTGTTTACGGCTTACGCTCAGACCCATCATGCGCGCTGTAGTTTCCATTAGCTGCCATGGACCAACAGCTCCTGCGCGCGAAACTGCATTGTAATTGAGGGCAGATTCGATAACCGCAAGATATTTCAGTTCTTTGGGCAGATTCTTTTTCTCCAGTACATTGTCTATAACAGAAAATGGAGTTGCGCTGTTGCCCTGAACTGTGCTTAGCGTACGGTTATGCAGTTCCATGTACTTGCGTACAAACTCATTTACATAATCAGTTTTCTCACCAAAGTAAGATTTTTCGCCTGCGAGAGGCACATGACTATAACCTTTCTTTGGGTCGTTGGCCATATTGCTGGCCAGCAAAGGAGTAATAGCTTTTATTTCTGTTTTCTGACTTGCGACAGAATCAGACTTTACAACCGTGGCTGCAGTTTTTGTGTTTGCTGCCGTAAGCTGCGCACGCGATGGCGAGGCAGACAATGCAAGCAGTAATGCTGACAAAATAATTTTGTATTGCATGTTTTATCGTTGTTTAAGCGGTTAAGCATGCAACCCTAGGAGAGGGAAGCTCGTTGTAAAATGGGTGAAATGTTGTGGTAATGCCTTTAATTATGCATTATTGGTCGATTCTGAATTGCTGGTTTTGGGAGCCTGAATTTTTTCTTTTTCCTTCATGCCACTTTCAATTTCTGTCTTGATACCGTCTTTTGCTTCGTTGAATTCACGAATGCCCTGACCAAGACCTTTTGCAAGCTCAGGTATCTTTTTACCGCCAAACAACACTACTACTATCAATAGTGTGATTACTAATTCGCCTGCATTAGGCATGCCGAAAAGCATTTGTGGGTGAAGATTTAATACCGTCATTGTACTGTTTTTTGAAAGTTTAGAATGTTATTTCGATAGGAGGCGTGGCAAAGGTAGGGTATTTAGCCATTAAGCGCTAATTTTTAGCAGCCTTAAAGGTAATTTTAACAGAGGAATGCCTTCTAATATGTTTTTTGTATTATGCTTTTCGGTTCAGATTTTGGCGGCAGTATCTAATTATCAGACATTAAAAAGCCCCGATGCTCATTGAGAATCAGGGCTTTTTAAATTTGTGTATAGGTAAATCTATTTGCTACAATCCGGTGCAAAAAGCTGAGGTGCGTGAGTGAAAATAATTATTTCTTACGCATAAAAATTCGCATTGGCACTCCGCTAAAATTGAAATTGCTTCTTATTTTGTTTTCCAGAAAGTTCTTGTAGGGTTCTTTTACGCTTTCGGGGAAATTGGCAAAGAAAGCGAATGATGGCACTGCTGTTGGCACTTGCTGTACAAATTTTATTTTTATGGCATGTCCGCGAGTTACCGGCGCCGGGAAACGTTCTATTTCTGGCAGCATAACTTCGTTCAGTACAGATGTTGTTATACGCCTGTTGCGGTTCTCGTATACCTCCAACGCTTTCTCCATGCCCTGAAAAATCTTTGTTTTTTCCTGTGCCGAAATAAATATTACCGGAACATCGGTGAAGGGGCGCATTTTTTCCTTCATGTCCTTTTCAAAGTCGCGGGCGGTATTGGTTTCTTTTTTTATCAAGTCCCATTTGTTTACCAACACTACTATGCCTTTTCCTTTACGCGCTGCAAGGCTGAAGATACTGATGTCTTGAGCGGTCATTCCGTTTTGGGCGTCTATTAGCAGCATACACACATCGGCCTCATCCATAGCCCTAATAGCGCGTATCACAGAGTAGAACTCCAGATCTTCATGTACATTCTTCTTTTTGCGAATACCCGCAGTGTCTATTAGAATAAACTCCTTATTAAATAGCTTGTAGTGAGTGTGAATCGTGTCGCGTGTGGTGCCCGCTACATCAGAAACGATTGTGCGCTCCTGGTTAATCAGGGCATTGAGTAGCGTTGACTTACCTGCGTTGGGCTGACCTATAATAGCAAACTTCGGCAACGGATTGCCGTCTTTATCGCGCTCTATCACATCCACCTCCTCGGTGATGTTGCTCACAACTTCATCGAGCAATTCGCCGGTGCCGCTGCCTGATATCGATGAAATCATGAATGTTTTATCGAAACCCAAAGAGTAAAATTCTGTGCCGTATAATGCACGCTCAGAATTGTCGACTTTGTTGACCACCAGCAATACTGGTTTGGGCGATTTGCGCAGCACATCAGACATGTCTTCGTCTTGCAGCGTTATACCTGTCGTAGTGTCGCAAACAAATATTATCAGATCGGCTTCATCAATCGCGATTTCCACCTGTTTGCGGATCTCCCGCTCAAAAACATCTTCCGATCTTGCTACAAAGCCACCGGTATCTATAACATTGAATATTTTTCCGTTCCAGTCGGCAACGCCATACTGTCTGTCGCGGGTTACACCGCTTTGGTCATCTACAATAGCTTTGCGTTGCTCCAGCAAGCGATTAAATAAAGTCGACTTCCCTACATTTGGCCTTCCCACAATGGCAACCGTAAAACCTGGCATATATTTTTTTTAAGGCGGCAAAGGTACTTTTTTTAATGCAACTCATTACTTTTGATTGTAAACAAGATTGTTAAAACGATAATCTTATCTTTGGGAAAAAAATAAACTTAATTTAATGAAGAAATATTTGGGCCTGATGGCTTTGCTTTTCGGAATAGGCAACGTAGCCGAAGCCTCTCCCGGCGATACTACATGGGTTGCCGCTAACAACACTAATCTGGAGTGGGTAGGCAATTACGATTCTCTGGTTACTTTTCCGGCAGCCGGAAAAACATATCGTAATATCTACATGATCTTTACGCTGGGCAAACACACTTGCCCTACGGGGTCTACATGGTGTGGCGACTGGGATTACACTGTTCAGAATTATCTTATTACATCGGGCGGGCAAACCTTTGAGCTTGGGCGGTTGATAACGCCATATGCTAACGGAGCAGCGCCACGCACGCCGTTTACGTGGACGCAACGATATGTATATGATGTAACCGATTATGCCAATTTGCTGCACGACGCTGAAAAAATCAGGATAGCCTATTCGGGCTATTCCGGTGGCTTTACCGCCGATATCAAGTTCGCGTTTATTGAAGGCGCTCCCGACAGAGAGGTGCTTGATGTGCGCAGAATATGGGGCGGCAGCTATGGTTTTGGCGACACCTCGCGCGGCGGTGCAAACAGTATCAACACGCATTTTCCTAACAAAACAGAAGTTGCGCCTGATGGCACAGAAAGCGCCGAACTGAAAGTGACCGTTACAGGTCATGGCAATGACAATACAGGGTGCAGCGAGTTTTGCTCTAAGTACTATTATGTGTATCTCAACAATAATGTTGTAGATAGCTACCGCATATGGCGCAACGACTGCGGCAAAAATCAGCTATATCCTCAATCCGGTACATGGCTTTATGATCGCGGCAACTGGTGCCCCGGCGCCAGCGTTAATTCTGCGCACCATAAATTGCCGGGTATTGTTAGCGGTTCAAGTTCAGTGCTTGGGTTTAAGTTCGAAAACTATGCAGGCAATGGCGGCGCGAGCTACACTACAGAGGGTACGCTGTTTTATTATGGCGGTATGAAGAAAACGTTGGATGCTGCTGTTGACGATATAATTGCGCCCACCAACAACGAAAACCATTTTAGAGAAAATCCAATTGGCGGCGCTCCTACTATCCGTGTAAAAAACCACGGTGTTGCTACAATTGACTCTATCACGTTTAAATATGGACTGGATGGCGCAATGAACCTGACTTACACTTGGGTTGGCCGCCTCAAGACTTTTGAGGACAAAGAAGTAAAGCTGGGAATCATACCCGGTTTCAATCCGCTGGCAGGCGACACTGCGCTGCACAAATTTGCAGTAAAAATTGTTTCTGTAAATGGTCGTAAAGATGCCGATACTACTAACAATGTTATGAACTCGCAGTTTCGTTCGGCGCCGCTTTGGCCAAGTACGTTCCGCGTATTGTTCAAACCCAATAACGAACCGATCGCCACAGGATCGTCTATCAGCGAAACGAGCTGGATTATTTACGACATGCAGGATAATATTGTAAAACGTCGTTCTGGCGCTACCATCAATACGCTTTATACAGATACTATTGATTTGTCTACCGGCTTCTACAAATTTGTAGTGTACGACAGCAGTTGCGATGGTTTGCAGTGGTGGGTGTTTGCCCGTAATCCCGATATTGGTATTAATTCTGGCTACCTTAATGTGCGTAAAGTTACCGGCACGGGCGCCAATATTCCTATGAACGGTTACAACTATACCGGTACATACAACAACGATTTCGGCTGCGGTTTTACTCAATATTTTTATGTAGTAAATCCGGTTGGGTTTAAAAATCTGACAGCCGGCGAAATGGGTATAGAGGCAAGCCCCAACCCGGCGCAGGGTATGGTAAATGTAGATCTTACCGGTTTACAGGTAGTGTCTGGTACAATTCAGATATTTGACATGCTGGGCAGAGTAGTGGTAGAAACAAAAACCAACACAGCCCATCAGCAAATAAACGTTGCTGACCTAACCAATGGCGTGTATACTATCATATACACCGATGGCGACGCGCAAAGGCTGAGCACAAGACTGCTGATAGCAAAATAATGACATTTGTTTTGTTTGTTTTCCATTGCGGCTACCAACATACGGTAGCCGCAATTGTTTTGTGGACTTGGTTGTGTGTGCTGACCCAGTAAAAAATAGCTATTTTTGAACTTTAATGTGTTTCCTATGACAGACAGGATTGAAAAACTACAACATTTCCTTTTAGCTACTCCCGCCGACTGTTTTTTAAATCATGCACTGGCATTGGAATATGTGAAGCTGGGCGATGAAGTAAGCGCTAAGGCTCACTTCGAACGTAACTATACTAATGATGCTACCTATGTAGCTACCTATTATCATTTAGGAAAACTGCTGGAGCGAATAGGGGAAAATGATAAGGCTGTGGCGATTTACGAACAAGGTATGGCTCAGGCAAAGGCAGCAAAAGATATGCATAGCTACAACGAACTACAGGCGGCTTACGAAGATCTCGTGTATTAGGGCGTTAGATCGGGTATCAGTAATATAATATAATCAGATGGCATTTATAGATAAGTTTAGGGAGGAGTTTGCTAAGATATGTACGCTAAAAGGCGACGATAGGGTATTGCTGGCGGTAAGCGGCGGCAGCGACTCTATGGTTATGGCGCATTTGTTCTTAAACAGCGCTATACCGTTTGCAGTGGCGCATTGCAATTTCGGTTTGCGCGGGGCCGACTCTGATCTGGACGAACGCTTGGTTAGCGACTGGTGCTACCGCAACAATGTGCGGATACATAGCGTTAGGTTTGATACTAAAAAGACAATTGCCGAATGGAAAATGGGTACGCAGGAAGGCGCGCGAAAACTACGTTACGACTGGTTTGCAACGTTGCTCAGTGAATTTGGGTACAAGAAAATTGTTACTGCGCACCATGCCAACGATAATGTGGAAACTTTACTCATTAATCTGTTCAAGGGTACGGGCATCAGCGGTCTGCATGGCATCAGGCCAGAAAATGGTAATATAGTGCGCCCTATGTTGTTTGCAACAAAAGAACAGATAATGGCCTATGCAGATGTGCATCAGGTGGTATTTCGCGAAGATGTATCGAATACTACAGACGACTATTTACGCAACGATATTCGCAATAATCTTATTCCGGTTGTCGAACGTATGTTTCCCAATGCTGTCCGAAATGTAAACGACAGTATAGTGCGTTTTGCAGAGGCTGAGTTGCTGTACAAAAAAGCGATAGATGAAGAGAGAAAAAAGCTGCTGCAGCAGCGCGGCCAAGACTATTATCTGCCCATACTAAAGCTGAAACACAGACACCCGCTTGCCACCATAATTTACGAGTTGTTGCAGCCGTTTGGGTTTTCATCCGGGCAAATTCCACAAATTATTCATTTGCTACTGGCAGAGACCGGTAAGTATGTATCGTCGGGTTCGCACAGGGTAATAAAAAATCGTGATTTCCTGATCATAACTGCGCTACCTACCGAAGAAACCGATTTTATACTTGTATCGTCAGCTCCCTGCGAGATCGTTACGCCTACCCATAAATTTACCTTCACCCTTACCAATAGGCCTGCGGTATTGCCCTCCTCGCCCGATTTAGCCTGCTTGAGCGCAAAGCATATCAGTTTCCCACTTATTTTGCGTCGTAAGCGCACCGGCGACTATTTCTATCCGTTGGGTATGAATATGAAAAAGAAGAAGGTAAGCAGACTGCTGATAGACTTGAAAACCTCGCTGCCCGACAAAGAAAATGTCTGGCTGCTGGAGTGCAGCAAGCGCATAGCCTGGGTTGCCGGTATAAGGATAGACGAACGGTATAAAGTAACCGACAATACTGATAAAGTACTGATGGTGACACGAACCGCTATCTAAAAGCCAATTACTGAAATGATGGATGCAACAGTTGGTCTATAAAGCTGCGTCCGTGACTTGGGTCTACTAAAAATGCAAATACAAAACCATAAACAGCGCCCCAAAAGTGAGCGTCGTGGCCAATATTGTCGTTGCCTTTTTTATCCATATATGCCGAATAGGCCAGGTACAACACCCCGAATATAATGCCGGGTATTGCCAGCGCATCTATACCAAAGAACGAGATGCGCGCCCACGGAAAATAATATACAGACGCAAAAAGTATGGACGACACTCCGCCAGAAGCCCCCAATGCCATGTAGTAACTATGGTTGCGGTGTTTGAACATAGCAGGCGCAGAGGCAACCACAATACCGGTTAAATACAAGATCAAAAAGAGTCCGCTAAAGCTGATTTGCTGAAATACAAATTCTATGTTTTTGCCAAAGAAATACAGCGTAAACATATTGAATAGCAAATGCTGGACGTCGGCGTGCAAAAAGCCGGACGTAATGAGCCTGTAATACTCGGCAGGAGACGACGACATGCCGTAGGGATACAATATCAATTTGTTGTACACGTCGCGGTTGTTGAATGCGCTAAATGATACAAGGCAGGTAATGGCAATGATAATTATGGTGAAACTCATGAATTTGTTGTTTTAGATTGCCATTGGTTCAGATCAGGCAATTAGGTGTACAATCAATGCGTATTGATGATGAGCCAAAAGTAAGCGCATTATTACTGACAATAAAATCTGCAATGAATTACAACACCAATTTCACACTTGAAATTACCTGCTTTTTTTACACATGGTGGTAGGGCGAGTTATTGAGAATACTGAATGCCCTGTACGTTTGTTCGGCTACAATAAGGCGCACCAGCTGGTGAGGGAACACCAGATTTGATAACGACCAGCATTGATTTGCACGTTTTTTTACATTGTCGGTTACCCCAAATGCGCCGCCTATTAGTATCACCAATGTCTTAACGCCCTGATTCATGCACTGCTGAAACTGTTGCGACCATTGTATTGAATTGAGCGCCTTGCCGCGCTCGTCGAGCAAAACAAGGTAGTGGCCCGGTTGCAGTCGTTTCAATAGCAATTCTTCCTCTTGTAGTTTCGTGCGTTCTACATCGGTAGTGGCGTTTTTCTTGGGCGTTTGCAGTATCACCAGTTCTATCGAGTTCCAGGGCTTGGTTTTCTGAAAATAGTATTTTATACCATCTTCAATAAAGGCGTCATTTTCTTTGCCCAGCGACCAGATTTCTATATGCATTAATTTGTAGTATTTGTTCGGGTATTGGACGGCTATTTTTTACAGCACATTCTTTATTACAGCCAGCGACAACCCGCCAATTAGAATCCACAGTAGCACACCCTGAAGTATGGGGCGCCAGCCTACGGCGGTAATAGTTTTTAGGGATAAGCCCGAACCAATCAGGAATAAAGTAACCACAAGACCCAGCCTGCCAAATTTGTACACCCACATAAACAAGGTGTTATCGGCTATGGGCGCATTGAGCACAGGCAGGTAGGCAGGCAAGTAGGTAGATACCAGAATAGCCAGTAAGAAATAGAAAATGAAGTAAGGTATTTTTATTTTGCCTGTGCTTTTCTGAAAATAGGCCGTGAGCAACGACAATGGAATTATCCACAGCGCGCGCTCCAGCTTTATGGTAGTAGCTACCGTCAACGCCTTCTGACTGAACTTGCCTGCTGCGCCCACTACCGAACTTGTGTCGTGAATGGCTATAGCGCACCATGTGCCAAATTGCTCGTCGGTGAAGTGAATGAGGTGAGCGCCTATCCATGGAAACAGGAACAATGCAATGGAGTTGAGTATGAAAATTGTGCCCAACGATACGCTAATCTGTTCATCGTTGGCCTTAATAATGGGGGCAATTGCTGCAATAGCGCTGCCGCCGCAAATGGCTGTGCCATTTGAGATAAGGGTTGAGGTGTTTTTATCTATTTTTAGTTTTTTGCCAATAAAATAGCCCGCTATCAGGGTTGCCGCAATGGTGCCTACAGTAAACAAGAAACCATCTTTACCGGCCTTC
The DNA here is from genome assembly GCA_964561325.1 of uncultured Flavipsychrobacter sp. Classification (GTDB taxonomy): domain Bacteria; phylum Bacteroidota; class Bacteroidia; order Chitinophagales; family Chitinophagaceae; genus Nemorincola. The sequence goes on along the minus strand of CAZLPE010000006.1, from coordinate 36,943 downwards.
ATAGCTTCCTCAAAGTTGATCTTAAATCCCAGACAAACTACCGAAACCTGCAGTAGCAGCGTGGTGGCTTTTTTATTCATGCTCAAAAACGGATGCCCCACCACCAGCGCAATGATAAGCCCCATTAGCAAGGCCAACGGCGGATCGATGGGGAAAACGATACAACATACGAGGCACAATATGAATATAATTTGTCGTGCGGTATTGGGTAGATTGAGTAATGTTGCCTTCATTAACAGATATTTGCAGCTATTTTATAAATAAGTTTCCGGTCAAAGATAATATTATGAACAACAATTTTCTGCCATTCGTAAGTATCACAGAAATAGAAGCTGCAAAAAGCGCCGGCGATAACAATATATTGTACGATGTGTTTACGGCTCCGCTGCATGAAGAATTGTATGCTAGAAATTCATTCGATTTTTTAGACGAGCTCAGTCCGGGACAGCGATTGCTACTTACTTTCGATTATGTGCAAATGCAGGTAGGGCAGGGCGGTTTTATACAGTTGATACAGAATGGGTATGTAGGGCTATTGCCAGAACTTGTGGTTCAGTTTGAAGCATTAGGATGTAAGGAAATGTCGGAGACGCTGGATAAGGCATTGCAAGTATATGTGCTCAATAGCCAACGACTGGATACGCCCACGACGGTAGAGGAATTTGCGAAATTGTATACTGAGTTTCAGGAATTTGCACCCCTCGACGAGGCATTTCTGATACATAATCCTCCCGCTGTCGACCAGATACTAAAGTACGCCCTGGCTAATCTTCGGGAGTTTGTGCAAACAGAAAGCGCTGGGCAATAATATTGAGCTTTGGTTTGGAGAGAAAGGGATCTGTAAAATAGGTCTTACTTTTTGCGTTGCAGCGTACTAATTGTGTTTTTCCTAGTGTAGCGAATGATGTTTGTGTATAAAATTGTAGCAATAAAGGTTAGGTAATACGATATTTCCGTACATTTGCACCTCGGACGAAATAGAATTTACGTTTGTGCAAAATAATTGGAAAATTATTTTGTTGTTACGTAAAAATACAAGACCTTTGCAGTCCCAAAAAAACTAATCCCCAAAACAACTAAATAATAAATCATGGCTCGCGTTTGTCAGGTAACAGGTAGAAAACCAGTGGTAGGCCACAAAGTGTCTTTCTCTAACAAGAAATCAAAGCGTCGTTTTCTGCCTAATTTGCAGACTAAGCGTTTCTTCCTTCCAGAAGAAGACCGTTGGGTAACACTGAAATTAAGCACCGACGCTATCCGTACTATCAATAAGAACGGACTGTTGAGTACTGTTAAGGAACTTCGCTCAAGAGGTGTGGCTATCTAATTTCTGTAAAGCATAAAAACATTTTAAAATGGCAAAAAAAGGAAACCGCGTTCAGGTAATAATGGAATGCACTGAGCATAAAAATAGTGGTATGCCCGGCACCAGCCGTTACATTACTACAAAAAACAAAAAAACCACTACAGAACGTCTGGAATTGAAGAAATACAACAGAATTCTGAAGCGTGTAACCGTTCACAAAGAAATTAAATAATCTACTTAAAATATTAAGCGATGGCAAAAGCAGCTAAAACCGCGATTAAAAAAGACCCAAAGCAGGCTTTGGAAGCTAAAAATTATACCAAAATAATTAAAGCTGTCCGTAGCCCAAAAACCGGAGCATATACCTTTAAAGAAGGTATGGTGCACAAGGATAAGATTAAAGATTTTATGGCAAACATTAAGTAGCCGCCCCTTAAATCCTAAGCGCCAGTTATCCTTAGGGCTTATAAACATATTACCTCCGAAAGCCACTCTACTTGGGTGGCTTTCGTTCGTGTGGGTAGGTGGAGTTTTGATGAAATTACGGATCAAGCTGTAAAACAGGGGAGGATAATGTAAGTTCATGCATGTATTTTTTGCAATCTGAACAAGAAAAAAGAGATATCTCTTACCCCAGCATCTGTAGAATCTGCGTAATCAAAAAAAATCTGTGATTCATATAGCATAAAATTACGCTGATAATTAATAAGCATTCTTCCCTAAAACAATTACGCCACCGTTTTTCAACGGTGGCGCATATCAAAAAAAAACTTAGAAAGCTACTATACAGCTTTCCATCTTGTTTTGTCTTTTTTGTCTTTGCCCAAAATCAGGTTGAGCACTACTACCAATATTATGGCGCCTAATGCCGAACGAATAATCTGGTTTACAAATGGAATATCAGTGTTGATGTGTATGAATCCAAATAATTTATTGCCCAGCCAACCGCCTATAATACCAATAATAATAGAACTTATAATGCCATAGCCGCGGCCTGGCGTTATAAGCTGCGCCAGCAGACCGGCAATAAGCCCGATAGCCAATGTAACAATCAGGTCGGTAGTAAAGAAACCCGATGCGGAAAGAAGTAATGTGTTTGTCATAAACTGTTATTTTCACTAAAAGTAGAAAACAGCAAACAAGAGACAAACTTTTGAAAGTTAATTAATGGTGTTTAACATCGCGTTACCATAGTAGCTCAACACAGTGTTAGCAAGAGGTAGATTGAACATATTTCATAGTATTTGTTTTCATTTTCACTGAAATCTATCCCATTGGTCATCAACAGCTTATGATCAATATACTATGGCTTCTTTTCGCATCCTGATATTTGGCTCAATTTTCCCTATTTTAGTTTTATCATTCCAACTTATCAGACTAATTTAGTAGCGAAAAAGACCGCAATAAAATATGAGTGATGACAAAGTTTTTGGCCATGGTGAAGAAAAAATTACCAGTAAAAAAGATGTAAACACTCATCCCCGCGAAACTTATTGGCACAGCGAAGATCGAAATAATCCTGTTCTCGATTATAACGAAACGTTCAAAAGCGCGTTCGATTTCTCGGGTATAGGCATGGCTTTACTCAGTCCAAACGGACGAATACTGGATGTAAACACAGCCGTTAGCAATTTTACGGGTTATACAAAAGCTGAATTATTGCAAATGAGCTTTCTGGATCTTGGTCATCCGGATGACAACCACACCGATGAAACTCTACTAAACAGAATGCTGACGAGGCTACTGAATTACTACAGCCTCGAGAAAAGATATATATCAAAATACAACAAGCTTTTGTGGGGATTGCATACCGTATCCAAGGTGCTGAATAAAGACGGTACGCTAAAGTTTTACGTGTTGCAAATTGTTGATATTACCCGCCGCAGAGAATTGACCGACGAGGTAAACAGGAAGAATAATGAATTGGAAGCGACGCAAATAGGGCTGGTAAATAAACTAACCCAAATGGAGGAGCTCAACCATATAATAGCGCACAACCTGCGCGGCCCTGCCAACAATATCAGGATGCTTGTGAACATGCTGATAGACAGTGGAAAGGCAGAAGAGGAAACGGGGCTTGTACTGGAGATGAAGGAAATAGTGGAGTACCTTGATGAGGGGAGCAACTCGTTGCTGAGCAGCCTGAATACGCTAATGGAAGTAGTGCAGCTAAGCCTGAACAAGAGTGTACCCTACGATGATTGCGACGTGTCTAAGATTATCAACGAGATACTTAGTCAGTTGAACACCACAGTACACGAAAAGAAAGTGGTGGTTATGCTCGATCTAAAGCTGGTAAACATCAAGTTTCCGAAGGTGTTTTTAGAGAGTATATTATATAATCTGATCAGTAATGCCCTTAAATACACCAGCCGCGATCGTCGCCCCGAAATAGTGATCCGTACGTATAGCGAAAATGGCAAGGTGATGATTTCGGTAAAAGACAACGGATTGGGTATAGATCTGCACAAGTATGGGAAAAAGATATTCAAATTAAATCAGGTGTTCCATCCCGGTCACGATAGTAAGGGTATTGGGTTGTTTATTACAAAGGCGCAAATTGAGTCGTTTGGGGGAAAGATACATGTAGAGAGCGAAGAAGACCGGGGCGCAGAGTTTATAGTGTCGCTTTAACGCATGGTTTTAGCTGAAAGTTGCAGTTATAGTTTTTATCACAAGCGCCAACACCTAATTTTGGCGTGTAAAAATAGAAGTAATGAGAGATTTTTCAAATGCGATAATAGAGTGCGTGCCCAATTTTAGCGAGGGGCGCAACATGGATATTATTAAGCAGATAACCAACGAAATAGAAAAGATAGAAGGCGTCCGCCTGCTGGATGTAGACCCGGGTAAGGCTACAAACAGAACGGTAGTAACCTTTGTGGGCAATCCACAGGCTGTAGTAGACGCAGCCTATCTTGCCATAAAAAAGGCTGGCGAGATCATAGATATGCGCACCCATACCGGCGAACACCCGCGCATGGGCGCGACCGATGTTTGCCCCCTGATACCGGTTTCAGGTATTACTATGGAAGAAACGGTGGTGTTTGCCAAGCAACTGGCCGAGCGTGTTGGCGCAGATTTAGGCATACCCGTTTATCTGTACGAATACGCCGCAGCAGCAGACTACCGTCGGAATCTGGCAGACATTCGCAGCGGAGAGTACGAAGGATTGGCCAATAAAATAACCAAGCCCGAATGGAAACCAGATTATGGTCCGGCATCGATGAATGAACAAAGCGGCGGTACGGTAATAGGCGCCCGCGATTTTCTGATTGCCTACAACGTAAATCTCAACACTACGTCTACCCGCAGGGCAAATGCAGTAGCGTTTGACATAAGAGAAAAGGGGCGACAGAAGAAAGATGAAAAAGGCAAGGTGGTAAAAGACGCCAACGGCGAACCAGTATGGGAGCCGGGATTGCTAAAGTGCGTAAAGGCCATAGGCTGGTATATAGAAGAATACGGAGTAGCGCAGATATCTATTAATTTGACCAATAGTACCGTTACGCCGCTGCATGTGCTGTTCGACACAGCTTGCGAACGCGCTACGGCGCGCGGTATGCGGGTAACAGGTAGCGAGCTGGTAGGGCTTGTACCGCTAAAAGCTATGCTGGATGCCGGCGAGTATTTTTTAAGAAAGCAGCAACGAAGCGTTGGGGTAGGCGAGGCCGAGCTGATACGCATAGCCGTAAAATCGCTGGGGCTGGACGAACTTGGTCCATTCGACCCGCAGAAGAAAATAATAGAATATCAGTTGCAGGAGAAAGGTGTTAAAAAGCTGGTAGATATGTCGCTCACCCGCTTTGCGCTCGAAACATCGGGCGAGACACCCGCTCCGGGCGGAGGATCGATAGCGGCTTATTGCGGTGTGCTGGGCGCGGCATTGGGTACTATGGTGGCCAATCTGTCGGCACACAAAAAAGGCTGGGATGCCCGCTGGGAGGAGTTTTCAAATCATGCTATAAAAGGTCAGCGGTTAATGAAAGAATTGCTGCACCTGGTAGACGAAGACACCAACGCCTACAATAAAATTATGGACGCTTACGGCCTGCCTAAGGGTAATGATGCCGAAAAGGCTGCCCGTAAGGCGGCTATAGACGCAGCAACTGTATATGCTATAAAAATACCCTTCCGCACCATGCAATTGGCCTTCGAGTCGTTTGCGCTGGCTAAAGACATGGCCGAACATGGCAACCCCAACTGCGCGAGCGATGCAGGTGTGGGCGCTTTGTGTGCCCGTGCCGCGGTGAAAGGCACCTATCTGAACGTAATGACCAACGCTAAAAGCCTGCCGGGCAATGCAGAAGTAGCAGAAATTATTGCGCAGTCGGAGGCGATGAATACTGCTGCCGACCAGCTTGAGCAGGAGATATGGAACATATCGCTGAGTAAGATGAAGTAAATACTTTATGAAAATATACAGCCCCGTTATCACTGCGATAGCGGGGCTTTTTGTTGGGTGTTTCGAATTGATCTTATATGCGTATACTGTCGTAGTAATTTTATATATTTGACTTAGCTAATATTCCTAAATGAGTAGTTATAGGGTTAAGCAAAGCAAGACGCGACAAAATATGCCGGAGCCTCCGCTATCGGACAATCGCACCAGATTGAACAGTATCCCTTTCCCTTATCTGTGGTTGGCGTTAGCCGTATTGATTGTCTACTATCCTATATTCAGCGCCGGCTTTACCGACCTCGACGATGGTATTTTCATCAACGACCGGTTTGCTTTCAATAGCGACCTGCACAATATTGCTGCATCGTTTTTTACCAATGTCACCGGTTCATTGCACGATGCCTACTACCGGCCTATATTTCAGGTGAGCATGATACTCAATTGTCAGGTGAGCGGGCAGGATATAGCTGGCTATCATGCCTGCAATATTCTTCTGCATATTGCAGGCGTTTCGTTGGTTTATTTATTTCTTAAGCAGTTGAAAATAAGCGATTTACATTCATTTATATTGTCGCTTACTTTTGCTGTCCATCCTGCCTTGGTTATGGCTGTGGCCTGGGTGCCGGGTCGTAACGATGTATTATTGAGCATTTTTATACTGGCTTTTCTGCTGAATACTCTTGCCTATTCGCGGCATGGCGGCATTAATAGGTTAGTATACATAGGTTTGTTTTTATTGCTGGCCTTGTTTACAAAAGAGACTGCTGTATTTGCCCCCGCGGCGGCATTGGCGGTTATCTGGTATGTTGGCGCAGGTTTCACGGGCAGGCGTGCCTTTGCGCAGTATTTATTGTGGGTTGGGTGTATAGCGGTATGGGCAATAGTGCGCGCGCAAGCGCACTTGCCGTCGCTACAGGCGTCGTCAGTCGATTTGTTCGCAGGGGCGTTTGGTCAATTGCCAGTGATAGTACAGCAAGCCGGCAAGCTACTGCTACCAGTAAACCTGAGCGTATACCCCTCGCAGCAAGATACTGTATATTATTTGGGCATTATTGCGTTGTGCCTCATAGCTCTGGCTGGCTATTTTACAAAGGGTAGGGGAAACAGGATGTTGATAGCTGGGGCGCTGTTGTTTATTATTTTTCTGTTGCCCACACTGTTTGTGCCGAAACACCTTAGTGTGCAGACCTATGAGTTCAGGCTCTATCTGCCATGTGTAGGCATGTTGTTGGCTGTGTATGGCGCTAGTCTTTATAGTACACAGTGGCCGGCAAAAAAGATAATGTTTGGTGGCGTGATAGTAGTTATCTTGCTCGCTACTATCAACAGATTCTATCAGCGCAGCTTTACCGATCCGCTCAGTTTTTGGACGCAGGCAGTTGCAACGTCTCCTCATTCCTCTTTTGCGGCTATGATGCTCGCTGCCCGCACAGAAGACAGGGCCGAGTCGCGAAGGTTGTTCAATAAAGCATTTGAATTGAACCCAAACGAACGGTATGTAAATTATATATATGCCACAATATTGCAAGGCAAAGACTCGGTTATGGCATCTGAACCCTACCTGCTCAAAGAGAAGCAAATAACCGGATATTACAAGTGCGATTTCTACCTTGCGCGTATAGCCCGCGAACGCAAAGAATATACAAAAGGAATAGAATTGCTGAACAGCTATCTGAAAATGGAACCACAGGATGCTACCGCAAATCTCAATTTGCTGTTGCTGTATATGGAAGCCGATAGAGTAAGCGATGCGCAAAAACAAGCAAAAAAAATGCAGGAATGCGGTTTAGACATTCCTGCAGGATTATTGCAACAGCTACCTCGATAGATATAGGCTTATTAGTGCATAGCTTCCGACATATCTATCGGTGCGCTCTTTTTGGCTCTTACCATCAATACAAACGGTATGCAGATCAAAAACATGAGGCCTATGTACAGAAATACGTCCATGTACGATAGTACAGCGGCTTGCTTTGTAACCATAAAATCGAGCGTTTTGTGCGCGCTTTGTAGCGCCTGGTCGGGCGTCATACCTTTGCCTATATAGTTGCGCTGCATACCTAAGACTCTCTGCTGCACAGCAGGGTTGTCTGTGGTTATGTGCGATACCAGCGCGCTGCGGTGCACCACGTTTTGGCGGGCCATAAAGGTGGTAATAAGCGCAATGCCAAACGAGCCGCCCAATTGCCTCATCATGCCTGTAAAAGAAGCGCCTTGTCCTATTTGCTGGCCTTTAAGCGTAGATAGAGATAATGCAGTAATAGGTATGAACAACAATCCCATGCCAAGACCGCGCACTATAAGCATCCAGAAAAAAGCATCTTTACTAGTGTCGGGCGTAAGTATAAGGTAGCCCCAAAAACTGTATATGAAGAATATCAGCATGCCTATAGCTACCAGCACCTGCTGTTTGGCGCCTTTTTGCAGCATTTTGCCTATTATGGGCATCATAAACGCCGTAGTAAGCGCCGCCGGTATCATAAGCGCCCCCGACTGTTGCGCTGTCCACTGCAGCAGACTCTGTGTATATAGCGGTATAATGAATGTAGAGCCATATAAACCCATACCCAGAATAAAAGATAGTATAGTGCCTACGCGCAAATTGCCATTTTTGAGCACGCGCAGCTCTACTATCGGGTTTTTAGCGGTGAGTTCTCTCCATATAAAGAAGAAGAAGCCCAGTATGGTAGTAATAACCAATGTAGTGATTGTAGTGCTACTAAACCAATCGTCTTCCTGACCGCGCTCCAGCACATACTGTAGCGAACCTACCGATACGGCCAGCAATATGATACCCGCCCAGTCTACCTCGCTGACCGATTTTTTTTCTGCATATTTTGGACTGCGTACGTATTGCAGCGTAAGCAGCGCCGCTATAGCGCCTATCGGCAGGTTGATGTAAAATATATAAGGCCATGTGTAATGTTCTACTATATAGCCGCCTAATGGCGGGCCCAGGGTTGGGCCTATTATCACGCCCAGTCCATATATGGCTTGCGCCATGCTGCGTTTCTCGGGCGGATAGCTTTCTGTGATGATGGTTTGCGAGGTTACCAGCAATGCTCCGCCGCCTAAGCCCTGCAAAAAGCGAAAGAACACCAGTTGCCATATACCATCTGCATTGCCGCAAAGAAAGGAGCAAATGGTGAAGATCATAATTGAAGCGGCAAAGTAATTACGCCTGCCAAACTGCGCTGATAACCAGCTTGTCATGGGTACTATAATAACATTGCCTATTGCGTAGGCGGTTATTACCCAACCCACCTCGCTAAGCGTAGCGCCCAGGTTGCCCTTCATGTCGTTGAGGGCTACGTTTACAATAGTAGAGTCTACTATCTCGAGCAGTGCGCAGAATATAGCAGTAATCGTAATGATTACTCTTCGCGACCCGTATTCTACTAATGAATCTGTCATAAAATATTATCTGAATAGATGTTGAAAAATAGTAAAGCCATTGGCGGCGGTTAGTTGAGGTGTACATCTACATCCACGTTCATACCAGGGCGCAACTGCTTTACCATAGGGTCGGCGCCGGTAAATTCTATTTTAACGGGTATGCGCTGCACTACCTTCACAAAGTTGCCAGAGGCGTTATCGGGCGGCAGCAGCGCAAATTTTGCGCCAGTAGCCGGAGAAAACGAAGATATGGCAGCCTCGAAGTTGTGACCGGGATAAGCGTCTACATGAATCGTTACTTTCTGCCCCGTTTTCATTTTTGCCAATTGTGTTTCTTTAAAATTGCCGACAATCCACACATTTTTATCCAGTACGATGTTGAATAGCGACTGGCCAGCCTGCAGGTATTGTCCTAACTGTGCATTTACCTTATTCACTGTGCCATCTTCGGGCGCTGTGATCACGGTGTACGACAGGTTTAATTTAGCGTTTTCTACATCGGCCATGCGTTGCTGTATAGTGGCGTTGGCTACGCTCACCTGCTGACCGGTTGCTGCGCTTTGCGATGTCGCTGCGCTCGTTTGGCGCGATGCAGTATTTTTTTGATTGACCAATACCTGCAACTGACGCTCTGCCGATAGTTTTGCCGCTTCTGCCTGCTCAAATTGTTGCTGGGTGATGCTGTGATTCTTTATCAGGTTGCTATAGCGCTCATAGTCTTGGGTAGCGCGGCGCAGCGTTACTTTCGCAGCCTCTATCTGCGCATCAGCAGTAGCTATGTTGGCTTCAAAGCTCGATATGTTAGTACGTGCATAAGCGCTGTTGGCCTGGGCTACGTTCATGCTGCTTTGCGCCACCGCAAGCGCCGCCTGGGCTTGCAACAGCTGAATTTGCTCGCTGCGGTTGTCCAGTATCAGCAGCGTGTCGCCTTTTTTTACGGTTTGGTTGTCTTTTACCCTTACCTCAGTAACATAACCTGATATGCGGGGAATAACCGGGCTAATGCTGGCTTCGATCTGTGCATCGTCTGTTTCCTCGTGGCTTTTGGAATGCAAGTATTTAGATACGCCGAAAGAACCGCCAATTACTACCAGTAATAACAAGGCGATAGGAAATCCTAAGTTCTTCTTTTTGGGCGCCGTATCGGTGGCCGATGGCTGAGATTTGTTCATTTCGTTTTGTGTGGTAGCTTGTGACATATATTTTATGTTTTTCTTTTTTATTGTTAAGACTGGTTATGTGTTTATTGAAGTTGTCCTGCGGCTTGTTGTAGTTTTTTGTAGGCCACTATAGCGTCTACTTTAGAAAATGAATAGTTGAGTTGAGATTGCAGTTGCGCTACGTCAGCATCCAGCAGGTCTGTTGTGGTAGCCAGTTTATTATCGTACTTATCTTTAGTAATGCGGTAGTTTTCGTTTGCCTGATCTATTGCCTTGGCGTATACTTCTATTTTTTTAGTGGCCAGCAAATAATTGTAGTACGCCTGATTTATCTGCAATCTTATCTGATCGTTTACCATACCCTTTGAGGCTTGCAACTCGTGCAGGCGTGCATTGGCGCCGTCTATTTTGGCTTTCGTTTTCCAAAGACCGCCAATATTGTATTGTAATCCCAACCCAGCATTCAGCGCATTATTAATAGTGAGCAGGTTGGGTATATCGGCCGCTATCAAGCCGCCCGTTAATGCTAAGCCCGGATAGTATTCTCCTTTGGTCATTTTTATAGATGTTTCTGCCGCTTTTTCTTTAAAGTTGATGGCTTCCATGTCCTTCCTGTTTTTCAAGGCGTTTTGTTCCCATTGTGTCAGGCTGGCGTCGGTTGCATTGTTCTGCATAATCGAATTGTCCGTTTTTATAACTGTTTCTATGGGCAGTCCAAGCAGCAGATTCATGTTTGCCGTAGCTACTTTCAGGTTGTTTTCGGCATCCATCAGCGCCAGTTCTATGTTCGATTCCTGCAGTTGGGCTTTCAGCAGATCGTTACGGGCTATCAATCCGTTTTTCTCCAGATTAGAAAAATCGGCTACCCGTTGCGTTTCGCGTTGCAGGTTTTCTTTTACTAGCTCAACAGTGTTTTGGGCTTTAAACAGGTTGCTGTAGGCATATATGGCATTCATCACCACTTCTTCCTTGTTGTTTTCGGCATCCAGCTTAGCGGCTTGTTCCAGATATTTTGCCGATTCTATTCCATACTTAATCCTGAAGCCGGAAAACAATGGTAACGAGGCATTGGCCATGCCGTATGCCAGCTGATCTACTTTCATGGCGCTTCCACCGCCGCCGCTTCCGCTGCCCAGTTTTACTTTCAGGTCTACATCGGGCGAGTTCAGGCGCATATAAGAGCCAGATACTTTCAGGTCGGGTAGTCTGTTGTCTTTTGCCTGCCGCGCGTTGGCAACTGCTTCGTCTATTTTTGCAGATGCTATTTTTAGCTGACCGCTATTTTTTACAGCCAGCTCTATAGCGTCGTTCAGCGATAACGCTTTAGTTTGCTGTCCATGAGCCTGTTGGGTGCAAACCGATAAAATGATGCCTAATGTGAGCGCCTTGAAAGCGCTGAATTTATTTTGATTCATATGTAAGTACTAATTTGAACAGGTTTTTTAAATGGAAACTCAACTTCTTTTTCATGTGTTTCTGAAACTCTTCTTCAGTAAGGTGTTCAAGGTGGTTTGTTTCGCGGTAAAATTTGTTTGACGAAATCATGTGGCTTACCGTACCCACCATGGTAGACATCATCATGCCTACATCTATATTCTTTTTAAAAGCGCCAGCCTTTTGCCCGTCGCTGATCAGTTTTTTTATTGATACCAGATTGCGTTTTTTTAGCTCTAATATCAGGCTTGCTATTACTGTGTCGCGTTCTATTAACTGCTCTCTGATAACGATTTTATGAAAGTCCTGTTGATGCATAAACTTATCTACATAATCGTCTATCAATACATTCACTTTTTCAATGTGCGATAACTGGTCGTTTTGCAACAGGTTCTCTACTTTGATGCGCATTATGCTGGTGCGGTATTCGAAGATGGCTTCCAGCAGTTTTTCTTTTGATCCAAAGTAATAGGATATCATAGCTACGTTCACGCCAGCCTCATGTGCAATATCTCGTACAGATGTGCCTGCAAATCCCCCGGTTGATATCAGTTTTTCAGCAGTTGTTATTATTGCCACCTGCTTCTCGGTAAATTCAGTTGTTGACTCTAATGTTTCCATTCTTTAGGTTTCATGGCTCAAAATTAAACAACTGTTTAAAACTAAACAAACGTTTAATTAATTTCTTTACGGGAATTTAACATTTGCTTGGTTAAGGGCTTTAGTATAGCCATCCTAAACAGTGTAGGGTAGTGGGCGATTGTGTTTGATAGCCAGTATTTTATAGATTAACCCAGGCTAATTTTCAGCGTCTAATAGTGGCAGGCGGCAATAATGAATTTGTTAACAGTTGTGGTCAACTGTTGGTAACGCTGTATCTGGGTATTTGTTTTTCTGGTTTTTACTTCAGATAAGTGTATCTATCTTGTTGATTGTCAGTTATTGCAAAGCGAAACAATATTGTCGAATGCTTGTTCGTCTTTGATCACGTATTCGTCGGCTCCTGTAAAGCCTGTTTGTATAGCTAACTTGTAAATGTCTCTGCCCGATAGCATGATTACTTTAATTTGCGCGGCATGGCTTTTTATCTGCTCCAGAATCTTGATGCCGTTTTCGGCATTTCGGGCTACTGAATTCAGGTGGTAATCGAGTATGATAATATCTGGTAGCGCGTGCAAATGCTGGAGGCACTCTTCGCCGGTGCTGAACAGGTATACTTCGTGCGGTGTTTTTCTTGTCAGATAGTCCTCCAGCGCCATGGATAGCATTTCGTCATCGTCTACTACAAATATTTTTTTTGCAATCTTTTTATTCATGCTGCAAGGTTTACTGTTTTATCGGTAGCGCCAATGCTGTTCAAAACTAACATTTGTCATTCAATTCAAGTACAGAATTATTAGTTTCCTGTAGCAACAATTCTATGTTTGCAAATACTTTCTCGTTGTTTTCTTTGCACTGCATATCAATTTTAATGCCCAGTTCATTAGCTTTTTTCATACCCATCATCATCCATTTGGGTTTAAATGAATGCACGTGCAGGGCTATTTCAGTTTTATCGTCGGCATCTACCGCCGCGGTTATCTTTTCTTTAAAGGCAGGTAGGGCGTTGAGATACAGTTTTATGTATTTTTTCATTCGCTTTTCATCGTCCTCGCAAAACTTACGCAGGTAGGTAAGATCAGTTACCGAATTAGTGGGCGCATATATTCCCGGGGCTCCATTCCCGTTATGCGTTTTATGGTTTGCAGTTTGTTTTTTTCTTCCGGTCACATCGGCAATGGTTTGTATCAGTTGCCACGGTTTGAACGGCTTAGGCACATAGGCGTTCATGCCGGACTGAGAGCACATATCGAGGTCTGATCTCAAAACGCTTGCCGTTAGCGCCACTATAGGCACCTGATTCTTATTAGCCGGTAGTTTTTCTCTTATATAGCGCGTTGCGTCTATGCCATTCATCACCGGCATTTGCACATCCATCAGTATCACGTCGTAGTCGTTGGCCTGGAGGAGGTCTATGGCTTCCTGGCCGTTTATCGCCATATCTGTAGTTACCTCGGCTTTTAGGTGCAGCGTTTCGCTCACCACCATCCGGTTGTATTCGTTGTCGTCGGCCAGTAATATGCGCAATCCATTCAGCATTGCTCCATTCAGGCTTTGCTCTTCTACTGCCCTTTGTTGTAGTCTTGCTGCCGAGCCAATAGTATAACCAATTGTAAATGAAAATGTTGAGCCGCTGCCAACAACGCTCTCTACAGCTATGGAGCCGCCCTGCAATTCTACAAGTTGCTTGGATATGGAAAGACCCAATCCGGTGCCGCCATACATGCGCGTGTCTGAATTGTTTACCTGCGAGAAGCTCTCGAACAACGTGCCGATTTTATCGGCTGGAATACCAATTCCGGTGTCAGAAATGGTGAACTTCAGAGATGCCTGATCGCCTGCTTTGTTTTCCTGACTTACAGTAATGTATACGCCGCCACGCTCGGTAAATTTCAGTGCATTACCGCCCAGATTCAGTAGGATTTGGTTTAGCCTGAATGGGTCGCCTATTACCACATCGGGCACATTATCTTCTATCTGCGTTACCAGCAGCAGGCCTTTTTCTTCTGCTCTGTACGACAGGGTGTCCTTTACCTGTTTGATTGCCTCTGCGAGCGAAAAATCTATTGTTTCCAGCTCAAGTTTGCCGGCCTCAATTTTAGACAGATCCAGCACGTCGTTGATGACATGCAATAGTATGTCTGACGACTTGCTGATAGCCTGCAGGTAGTTGAGTTGGTCGGGTCTTGGGTTTTTATCAAGCAGTAGTCCGGTCATGCCGCTAATAGCATTCATAGGCGTGCGTATTTCGTGACTCATGTTGGCCAGAAACTTTTGCTTGAATTTTTCTGAATTCTCCGCCCTAATGCGCAGGTAGTCCGCATTCTCTTTTTCGGCGGCTATTTCCCGGTTTTTTATCTCAAGTATCTTTTTGTTTTTGCGGGTGATGATAAACCTATTGAATACTACCAGCGTAAGCACTGTAAGTAGGCTAAAACCAGCGATAAAGTAGTTGCGCTGCAATCCGGCCTCTTTTTCTTTATCGGCGATTTTTGCGGCTGCTATTGCGTCTTTTTTATCTTGTTCGGCTTTTACCAGCGCAATTTTGTTTTGTTGCTCTGCCTCTGCGCGCGCTTGTTTTTGTGCAAATTCAAATTTTATCTCTTTTTCTTTTATCTCTTCTTCATATTTTAGCTTTTGCCGTTCCTTGTCCGACTTAGCCATCGCCTGCTTATGTTCGTATTCCAGACGCAGGGTGTTCAGTCGCATTTCCATTTGCATGGCCAGTTCTTTCTTTTCGGCTTCCAGTCGCATTGCTTCCTGCTTTTTTTCAAACAGATGCAACAGTTCCTTGCGCGACACTTCATTGCTTTTTTCCTGGTTGTAAACGCTCTCCAGATAGTTAATGTGCTGCTTGTAGCTTTCAAGAGCGCCAAGGTTATCGCCTTGCAGCGTTTGCACCTGCGACAACTGCAGATACGTTGCCTGTAGCTGATCCAGATTGCCCGCTTCCTTGAACAAAGTAATGGCCTGATTAAGATAAGAATACGACCGCTCCAGCCGTTCTTGCGTTGTGAGGCAGGCAAGAGAGTCTGCATGTACTTTATGGGCGGTGTCTATGGCCATTTGCTGATAGTCGGCGCCTATGTGGGCCATGCTTCGCGCCATGCCCGACTTATCGCCCATTTCATCGCTCAGCTTCATGCCTTGCAGATTGTAGTACATGGCTGCGGCATAGTCGGCCTGATCTTTATAGATTCCGCCAATTTTCAGCAATGTTTGCACTGTCTGCGCCTTTTCGCCATTTTCGCGATACATTTTTAACGCCTTGGCATAATAATCCAGCGCTTCGGTTTTGTTGTTTTGTCCGTTTTTAATGTCGGCAATCGTCTGATTGCCTGCCGCTATTTCCGCCTTATCGCCAAGCTGTTCAAATAGTTTTAGCGCACGTGTTGTATAGCTTAGCGCGGTAGTATAATCGCTTTGGTTATAGTAAACCTTCCCTATGTTTTTCAGGTTGGCTGCAATGCTGCGATCCTTGCCAAGGTCTTCGTTTATTTTCAGCGCGCGCTGCAAATAGCCCAGCGCTTTCGGAAAATCGCGTTGCCCCGAATATACATTGCCTATTTCGCTTACATTGTTTGCTACTTCGCTGGTGTCGCACAGCTCCTCGCTAATTTTCAAACAGCGCAGGTAATAATCGAGCGCTTTCGGGTAGTCGTGCGTTTTATAGGCATATAGGTTGCCTATAGTGAGCATATTGTTGTATATAGCCTTCTGGTTGCCAGAGGCTTCATTTAGTTTAAGGCTGAGCAGGTAATAATCGAGCGCTTTGGTGTAGTCTTTTATTTGGTAATAGGTTGATGCTAAGTATTTTAACGCATTGTACCTAATGTTTCTTTCTTCTAAAATATCGGCAATCTTCTGTGCTTTCTGAAACTGTTCGAGCGCTGATTGGTTATTGTCTTTTGCCAGATTTCCCAAACCAAGGCTGATATATGCTTTGGCAATTCCTTTTTCCCATACTATGCGTTCGGCTATTTCCAGACCATCCTGCGCATACTTGATGCTCTTGTTGCCATTGGCATTTTGTTGATAAAAGCCGGATACCTGTAGTAACAAATTTACTTTGTTAGAATCATCTTTTTGTTTGGGTAGCTCGCGCACCAACGAATCTATGCTTGCCTGATCCTGTTTTTGTGCATGCGCAGCGCCTGTAAACGACAGCAGAAATGAAACGAAAAAAACTTTACTGATATAAGGCGTTTTCATTATTTATTTGGCTTTAATTGGGCGTAGTTGCCTTTTTATGCGCCTGTACCCAATAGTGGGGGGCGCATAAACGAGCTACATGCGATTATTTTCTATTGTTGCAAACAGAAACAATTTTGTCAAACGCGTCCTCGTCTTTTACAATGTATTGTTCAGCGCCAAGGTCTATCGTTTGCAATAAAATACCATTGGTTTCCTGACTCGACAACATTACTACTTTAATTGCCTTGTTGCGCGATTTTATTGCCTCAAGTATGATTAGTCCATTTGCAGCATTCTTGTCTACTGAATTCAGGTTGTAATCCAGAATAATAATGTCGGGTTGTTCTTCCAGGTGTTTCAGGCATTCTTCGCCTGTTTCAAACAGTCTTATTTCGTGTGTTGTTTTACGTTCCAGATAATCCTCAAGCGCCAGAGAGAGCATCTCGTCATCGTCTACCACAAATATTTTTTTTACAGCATCGCTCATACTTCGTATTTGGGTTGGGTTCATAACCGTAGCAAATAATAGCGTAACTAAAATTTGCATTTCGCAAAGTACACTTACCAAAGCCAGGTAAATAATATTGCGGTGTTCTGGTCTCGTATAGGACTATTACGATTATTATGCCTTCTGCAAAGTATAAACATTTTTTTTATTTCCCAAACTTTTCAGCAGGTTTTACACACCGTTTTGGCCCCGAATCTAATCTGGATGCTACAAGCCAAGAAAAAATGTTGATTCAGAACGCTGGATGCCAATTGCAACGTACCGGGTTATCATTCAGTAAATGATGTGTTTGCTTTTATGTTATTTGTTCAGTTTTTTCAAAAACCGCCGCTCCCAACCTTTTCTATCGTACTTGTTGATTGTTTTATTTGTATATGAATTTGTTTTCTGCAATAGCTATTCAAATACTGCTTTAGTCTTTTTTCTGCTCATCAAAGGCAGCTATTCTGTCAATATTTGATATGAGTTATTTTGTTAAAATGGGTAAGTATGGTTAAAAATGAATAATTTTATGCAAACATTTGGAGTGTTTTATTAGAGTTTTGAACGTTAAAAGGATTTTGAGCTATGAGGTTGTCGATATTGGTATTGGTTTTTGGGTTATTTATGGGCGGACTTCCGCATGCTAATGCGCAAAATACAAATCTGTTGGTGCAAAGCCCGGACGGTAAAACTGTGAAGCTGATTTGGTTTTTAAAAAGCTGGACAAAAGATATTACCGGTTTCGATGTGAAACGAAAGGAGGGACAACAGGGATGGGTTAAGTTGAACACAGAACCAATTGTACCCGAAATTTCGGCAAAAAAGAAGTTGAGTATTGTAGAAGCAGATAAGAACGAAGAAAGCGTAATAAGGGCGCGCGTATTGAGGCTGATAAGTAAAAAAAAGCTGAAAGAAACCGACAATGCCGCTTTAGTAAACGGATTTATAGCCGACGAAAAAACGCTTCAGGATTTTTCGACGCTTACGGCTACAAATTATGATATAGCATTGTGTAGTGGTTTTGGCTATGTAGACCGGACGCCCAAAAGCAAAACAACTTATTGCTACGGTTTGTTTGCGCAAGGCACAAATATGTTGCTCGATAGTATTATGTGGAATTATGGCGAAATACCAGACTTGAATGTGGTAAAAGAAATTACAGCGCGCGGGGCAAGGGCAACCAAGGGCATTACCGTATTATGGACCGCTGACGCGAACAAAATGAAAGCCGGTGATATAGCAGGTTTTAATGTGTATCGCGAAGGAATGAGGCTGAACCAAACGCCCATCTTAGCAACAAATATTCAGTCGCCTTCCGAATTTAGCTGGATCGATAAGTCGGCAAATGCAGGCGAAACAATACAATACAGCATTAGCGCTGAGTCGCTGTTGGGTATAGAGGGGATTATCAAATCGTACAAGTACGATCCGGAAGAACATCCTACCGAATATAAGGTGGCAAACGTTACCGGCATAAAATCGTTGGGGTATTATTTTAAAGAAGGTATAGATATTAAATGGAGTTTTCCAGCGGGTGAGGAGCGTTTTATAAAAGGGTTTTATATAGAAAAGGCGAATGTGCCGGATGGGTATCAGCAAATAGCGCCGCTTATCGAGCCATTTACCCGCGAGTATATTGATAAGTCGCCGTCGCCCATTAGCGGGTATATAAAATTCAGGGTGAAAACGCTATATCAGGATAAAACAGTAGCGGTAGGGCCGGAGCGATTGTATTATTACTTTCCGCAAAATACACCTCCAAAACCGGAGAACTTCAAAATAAAATTGTTACCGGGCGACAAAAAGTATACTGTGCAACTCAGCTGGAACCCCAAATTGGCAGGCGACTCGGTAACAGACTATTATCGAGTATATGTATCTAATCAGCATAGCGGCAAGTTACTTTTCACTGCAGAAAAGCCGCAGATACGGAGCAGTAAATACAACTACGAAATAACGCATGGCAGCGCCGCAGTATATAAGTTTGTAGTAGCTGCGCTTGGTAAAAAAAATATGGAAAGCCCGCTGAGCGACACTATTGCTATTAGCATACCAAGTCTGGAGTTGCCGCAACCCATAATTGCAAAAACACTACTGGATAGCGGAAGAGCAATTGTAGAGTGGCAATATCCCGATATAGCTGATGTGAAAGGATTCAAGGTATACCAAAATACTATAGAGATAGCCAACGAAACCAAAATTAGTAAGGGCGCCACTGAGTTTGTAACGCCAAAACTGGAGCCGGATACTACGTATACATACACCCTACGCGCTGTAACGGATAATGGTATATTGAGTGATTTGTCGGCGCCTGTTACGATACAAACACCGGCGCCGGGGCGGAAATCGAGATCGGAATAGGGTAGCGGCGTTACCTTGCAGATACCAATAAAAACGAATATTGCTTATCCTGGTAGTGATTTACTATCAGGATATTTTTTATCGGTGCGTTTATAGTATTATGCGGTACAATCACCTTGGGCGCTTCTTGCCGCTCTACAATGCGTGCAGCAAGCCATACTGCAAATGAAGATGCCGTAAAGTAATCGCCGCACAAATGTTTGTAGTAGCCAATAGGTCGATTGCACGCTGTATTGAAAAGCGAAATTCGTTCGTCCATCGCTGCATCTCCGCAATTTCCGGAAAGCACAAGGTCAATATCGCTTAATGTTAGGTTGCATTCTTTCAGGAAATCGGTAACCCTTTGCAGAAGCGTAGTTTGTTCCGTAAGTTCCTGAAGGCACTTGATGCCGGCAATTTTTGCATGGCAGTTTTCGGTGGGTTCATCGCTTAGGTTAAAGAAAGCAGCGCCCTCGCCAACCACATAACCGCTGGTGTTTGTTTGCCAGATGGGTTGTAGGTTTTCTGTTAGTTTTATCAATCCATGCCTGCGGAAAAGCTCATACATGGTGGGCGTATTTTCATCTATACCACCTACCAGTACATTTTTAGCTTCACCTTCCATAATAAGCATCATTGCATCCATGGCAGCGTACTCAAAACTCAGGTTTTGGTGCACATAGGTAAAGTTGCACCCACTGCAATTCATAAGCAGCGCAATCTGTCCGGCAACAGTGTTGTGTGTCGATTTTATGAATGAAGTAGGGGTGAGCATCGACTCATTGTCATAAACTACCGAACGTAGAAACTTATCTGTGTCTTCGGCGCATCCCATACCCGTGCCTGTAATAATAGCGTCTATCTGTGTAAGGCCGGCTTTTTTCATGCTCATCATCGCCGCGGCTACGCCCATTTTTACAATGTGCGACATTCTGCGGATGAGCGCCGCCGGTACGTATGCTTTATAATCGGGCTCTTTTGCCATCAGATTGTTGCTTGCGGGCATTTCCGCAACATCATCAAAAAAGTACTGGTCATCAATAACGTTATGATGCGCAATACAAGCCATCCCGTTTATGTAAGCTTCCATATTATTTTTTAGCAAAAATTAGAGAGGAACAATTTCCTCCGAATCCAAATGAATTTGACAAAACGAAATTTACCGGTACATCTTTTTCTAAAACGTCTACAGGCGTTATGCTTAGGTCTTTCATTTGTTCGTGCCTGTTGAGGCAAGGGAATATCATGCTGTGCTGCATAGACAAAATAGAAATCACTGCCTCTACAGCGGCCGACGCAGCCAAGGTATGTCCGGTAAAAGCCTTTGTAGAGCTGAATTTCGGTACATGACCGTTAAACATTGTCTGCATTGCCGCCCCTTCCGACGAGTCGTTGTTTGCAGTGCCTGTGCCATGGGCGTTAATGTAGTCGATGGCTTCGGGTTTTATATCCGCAACTTTGAATGCCTTTTGCATGGCCAGCAAAGCGCCGGCGCCTTCCGGCGACGACGCCGTTTGGTGAAATGCATCGTTTGCGTTGCCATAGCCTATTACGCGAGCTATAGGCGTTTTGTTGTGCTTCTTTACCTCGTTTTCCGATTCCAGTATCAGGTAGGCTGCACCTTCGCCCAAATTGAGCCCTTTTCGGTTTTCATCAAATGGCTTACACCATTCCGTATCCAGGATCATCAGGGTGTTAAATCCATTCAGGGTAAATTTCGATAAAGTATCTACTCCGCCAACAATAACACGATCCAGTATATTGTTTTTTATAAGCCTTGCGCCCAGCATAATAGCGTTGGCCGACGAGGAGCATGCAGTGCTCATCGTTGTTGCATAATCGGTTATGCCTATCAGGGCAGCTATATCGTTGGTGCTTATGCCGCTCAGATAGCTATTGATGAAGTTTTCGTTGGTCTTTTCGTCAAAAAAATCTTTATACATTAGTTCGGCATGACAAATACCGCCTACGGTGGTTGACGAAACTAAACCTGTGCGCGCATCAGCCAGATTGGTAAGCCGGGCGTTTTGCATAGCCTCCTTAATAGCAAGGTAGGCCATCAAAGTGGTACGGTTGTAGTTGCCAACGCCTGCCTTGGCTATCAATTCGTCATTGCTGAGTTTTACCTCGCCTACCACAAAAGTATCTTTATGCAGTGTGTCGAGGTATTTTATTTTTCCTATGCCGGATTGGCTGCCCGATAGCGATTGAAATGTCTCTTCAACCGAATTGCCTATCGCAGATAAAATGCCCATTCCCGTCACATACACATTGCTTTGCATTTTTTACTTTAAGTTTTTGAAAAAATAAAATCACTCTAACGCATTTTGATACGCCAGCTTAGGCGTTCATCCGCGCAATATACTCGATCGTCTGCTTTGCCAAAGTTAGTCGGCTAAAGATGTTCAAATTAATGAATGTCAATAATTTGCGGAGCGCTACTGCAAGTGACTTTTGTTCGTTTTTCCGGCAAAATTAGCTTTTGTTTGCCCGGATGAAATTAGCCATGGTTTGAACGGATGTGAAAACGTTTTTAGCGTCTTTGGGATCCTGAATTTTGATGCCATAGTTCTTTTCCAGCAACACTATCAATTCCAACGCATCAATAGAATCCAGACCTAATCCTTCGCCAAATAAAGGTTGGTTGACATCTATGTCTTCCGGCTTCAAATCAGATAGGTTAAGTTGTACGATAATTTCTCCTTTTAGCTTTTCTACGAGTTCGTCCATTTTTGCTATTTTATTAGTGTATTTAAATTTTCTTTGGTGTGGGCAATGCTGTTTGCCTGCGGTTGTTGCTCAACAATGTACAAACAAGCATAGCAATTGTTTTCGTAATACTCTACCCACCCGGCTATACAGCACTGGCATTTGTTGTCGTTCAATAGCAGATTGACATAGCCCGACATAAATTCTGCTTCAAATTTATCGAAAATAAAGAATGTATTCTCTCCTTTTATACAATTTCTTATCGCTATTTCGCCTATCAGAATGTTGGGTAAGGTGTACACAAACAACGACGGGCTTGGGAAATAGTTTTCAGCATCATTTATAGTTGCCTGATGCGCTGTATCTACCTCAAGCGATGATGCGCTGTTGCAAATGACTATCCCGATGTCTTCGGGTTGGTACTTAGTAGTTATGGGGTTGTTTTGCAGCAGTAGCTCGGATGTTAGGAAAGCCAGCTTACATAAACTATCCATTTTATAATACTTGGGGTAGGCTATGTTAGCGTTTTTATATATAGTTTTCAGGAAATCGTTGAATGGCGCCTCCGAATCGTTTGTAAGGTACGCGGCATTATTGATTGTAGCGGCGTTTGGCGCTATCGTGCATACGGCTGTTATGTAATTTGTTTTTTCCATTGCCGTTACGATTCTGGGTTTACTTTTTCAAAAAAAACAGCGCTATTACAACCTCCAAAACCGGCAGCAGTTTTTAAGCAATTATTTACTCGTTGGTATTGGGTGTGCTGCAATATGTTTATTTCGCGGCTTACGCCATATTTTTTATAGTTGTATGTGCCAATCAATGTGTTGGCGCGCATAGACTGCAAGCCTACAATCGCCTCCACCACGCCCGCTGCCCCGAGCGTATGACCAAAATAACTTTTTAAGCTATTGATGGGCGTTGTAGAAAGCCCGGCATCTGCAACCGCCATCGATTCCATTTCGTCGTTGAATACAGTAGCTGTGCCATGACCGGATATATAATCTACATCGGCGGCAGCCACTCCGGCATCTGCCAGCGTTTTATTTATGGCCAATAGCAGGCCATCGCCGGTGCGCGAGGGGCCGCTTATGTGGTTGGCGTCGTTTGAACTTGCGCCTCCAGATACTTTTATTATCGGTTGACTATCAATGAGTTGCTTATCGGTTGTTAATGCTATCGACCCGCAGGCTTCGCCCAGAGATATGCCGTCTCTGTCGGCATCGTATGGGCGGGCTATTTGTTCGCTTACCGCTTTAAATGCTTTAAAGCCCGATACCACAAAAGGCGTAAGCACATCTACACCTACCACAATCGCGGTGTCGTACATGCCCGCTTCAAGCAGACGTTTGGCGGTGATTATTGCCAATACTCCCGAAATACATGCATTAGAAACGACCAATTGCCGCACCGGGTTATTAAAAAAACGACCTATTGCACTTGCAGCCTGCCATAAATGAATACGGTCTCTATTTATTTCAGGCCGGCTATTGGGGGCAAGCAACTCAATGTTGCCCTTTGTTGTTGAAAGGATGATGAGTGTCTTGTCCGACGTAATGTCAATTTTGTTGCAGGATTGCAGCAGGCTGTTTATAGATAGAATTGCCAGTTTTTCCAGACGTGTATAAGGCTCTTTTGCCATTACAGCAGCAAACCGTTCTTCAATTTGTTGCTCGTCAATTACCCCGGCATGTATACCAGTGGGGTACAAATGCGATTCCGGCAGGTATTTTATACCCGTCTCCATATTGCGCAAACGCTCAAAGTTTTCACCGGTTGTAAAACCAAGCGGCGAAATGATGTTATCGGCTAATATGTAGGTTGTGCGTTTCAAGAGTATGGTAGGTTATCGGGTGTGGGTTTTATTGTAAAAAAACGATATTGATACGGTAGCGCAAAAAAATGCAATTAGTTTTGCTGCATAGGGTAATATACTCTTTATATCGCCATCGCCTAAAAATATTTTATGAAATGCGGTGAGCGCCCAGTAAAGCGGCGAAAACCCGGCAAACATACGAATAGCCTCGGGCATAACGTATACCGGCACCCAAATGCCCCCAAGAGCCGCCAGTATAACAACCGACACTGCGCCAAAAGTAGACGATTGTTGCTGCGATGTAAATAAAGAGCCTACCATTATGCCATATCCGGTAGCTGCCAAGCCGGCGCTGGCGGCTATTACGCCAATGGCGGGTATATTATTGCCTATAACGAGCCGGGGCAAGCCAAGGTGCGGCAGCAGGTAAATGCCAACAAGCAGCATTAGCGCACACTGTATAAGGCAGATAATAAGATAAGACGATATTTTGCCGGCCATAATAGTAAGGTAGTTGCCGGGCATGGTGAGCAATCTTGTATAGCTACCGCTTTCCTTTTCTTTTATAATACTACCGGCAAGCGAAATAACGATAAAAAACATGCCAAAAATCGTCCAGGCCGGGACGTTATGCTGCACAGAGTTGAGCTGAAGCGCTTCTTTAGGGGTCTCAATTGCATTTAATTCCCTGAAATCTATAAAGTCGGCCATGGGGGGCTGTTCCTTTGTAGCGGCGGTGTCTCTGTTTAGTTGCCTGCTGAACATCGCCAAAAGTGTTTGTGTTTCCAGCTTTGACGCAGATTGTTTTAGCGAGCCCATTATAGAGGCTTTAAACGATTTTTTTGTTGTTGGTGCAAAAACAACCTTCAGGTCTATAGCGCTATCTATTTTATCATCCAGCGACAATGCGGCTCCACCCAAACCGGCCGCAGAGAGTTTCTTACCTACAAAATCGTTTATGTGTTGTTCCAGTCGTTGCGTGGCCTGTTCCGGTATCAGTATTCCTATTTCGTAGTCGCCGCCCTTTACTTTCTGTTTAAGTTCCTGCTCAGAAAAGTCCTTAACATTTATTGCAAATATTTTCGATTCCTTTAGTCCTGCTTCAATGCTTTTACCCAGCTTGCCGTTATCCCTATTGACAAATGCAAGCGGTATCTTCATTTCCTGATAGTCTTTGAAGGGGGCGTCTTGTATCAGCGCCATGATGGTAATCAGCATCATGGGCATTAAAAACATAACGGCAAGCCCGCCTTTGTCGCGCACAAGGATGATCAGCTCTTTTCGTATGGTGGCTAAAAGTCTAAGCACGTTAGTCTCGCAGGGTTTTACCGGTTAGTTTCAAAAATAGCTGCTCCAAATTACCGGTTTGGTTATCATATATCAGTTGTTGCGGTTTGCCGAGGGCTATCACTACACCGTTGTCTATTACAGCGATATCGGTGCATAATTTCTCGGCTTCCTCCATAAGGTGCGATGTATAGATGATGGTACACCCTTTACTGTTTATCAAATGCAGATGTTCGGTAATCAGGTTGCGCGATTGCACGTCTACACCCACTGTTGGTTCGTCCAGAAATAGTATTTTAGGATTGTGTAATATGCCTGCCACCAGGTTTATCCGGCGTTTCATACCGCCCGAAAAAGTCTCTACCCGCGCATTGGCCTGCGCCGACAGTCCAACTATTTCCAGATGGCGCAATATGTTTTGCTTCAGGCTTTGCCCTTTCAGACCATACATATTGCCAATGTATCGAAGGTTTTCGTAGGCGGTCAGGGTGGGGTATAGGGCTATTTCCTGGGGTACAACGCCTATCTGCTGTTTAATGCGTTTCAGGTCGTCTTTCAGGTTAAGGCCAAGCAGGGTAGCGCTGCCGCTTGTGGGCATGAGCAGTCCGCAGAGCATGGATATTGTGGTTGTCTTGCCGGCGCCATTGGGGCCAAGCAAGCCAAAAATACTACCGGATGGTATAGAGAAAGAAATATTATTTACCGCAGCCTCGCCCGAGCCTTTATATTGCTTGAATAGCTTCACTATTTCTATTGCTGTATCTGCGGGCATTATTGATGGTTGAGACTGTAGTTTTTGTTATTGCTTATAAATAATTTACGCCTGTTATGTCTAAATAGCAGGCGCAAACAATGTTGGTATATGTATAATGTTTGCGTTACACTACCGTTAGTAATGCATTGGCGTAAGAAAATCTTGCGCTTTCAGGCACCGACAGATATATTTTTTCGCCTTTTTGTAGTTTCCCTGAGTAGAGCAACTCCTCGAGCGCAAGAAAAATAGAGGCCGAGCCAACATTGCCCACACGGGTAAGATTCACAAACCATTTTTCCTGTGGCAGTTGCACACCCGCAATACGCATTTCATCGTCTACCTTAGACCGGAAATACTCTGACGATATGTGCGGTAAAAACCAGTCGATACTCTGCGGATCTACATTGTATTTAGCCAGCAGTTCCAAATATTTTACGGCGCCCAACCTCGCTATGTTGTTGTCGAGCAATTTTACATCTTGTCGTAGCGAAAATATTGACTTATTGAGCCAGTCGCTTTGGTCGAAATAGGCCCAACCTTTTATCGTTCCGTCGGGCATTTTTTCGCCTCCGGTGTACATACAGGTTTCCATTTCGTTTGCAAACGAGCATATTTCTATCCATTCTATTTTCAGCGATAGGCCATCGCTATTTGGTTGGTCAGATATCAGCGTCGCCGCAGCTCCATCAGAGAGCATCCAGCGTAAAAAGTCTTTTTCGAACGCGAGAATCGGATTTTTTTCAACAGCTTTTATTTGTTCCGCTTCCTCTTTATAGTTGTTGGCCAGTAGCCACTGCGATATTTTTTCAGATCCTGTAACAACGGCATTTTTCGAGAATCCCGCCATTACAGACATATAGGCATATTTAAGCGCATTCATACCCGCGCAGCACGAACCTGAAAACGAAATAGCTTCAACAGGCTTGTGCTTTAAATATCCATGTACCATAGATGCATGACCGGGCAATAACTGATCGGCCGAAGTAGTACCGCAGGTAAGTAATTCTATATCATTGATACTGAATTCGTCCGATTCAAGACCGCGTATTGCCATTGCAGTCAGTTCTGCATTGTTGTAGGTGCTTTGGCTGTTCTTATCGAGCGCGTAGTAGCGGGTTTTTATTTTATTGTTGCGCAATACAATGGCCTTTGATTTAGACTTCATATCTCCGCCCACAAAACCGAGGTATTGCTCCATCTCGTCATTACTCACCGGTTCGCCGGGTAGAAATTTAGAGATTTTGTTAATGTATATGTTTTTATTCATTTCGTATAGTATATCTACATAAAACAGCTATCAAAATAGTGCTTTACGGCAATTTTGGCGGTAAAAATAACGCAATTATACAACTAAAAAGAGAGTAGCTTTCTAATTGTGCAGTATCTGCATACCTCGCTGGGAAGATATTGGGCTGTTAGCGCTTATCGTAGCGAGTTTTGCGACCAGTAATCTATTTCTTTTTTCATGCGTTTGGGCAGCAGTACAGGCGCCAAACGCGATACAATGGTGATAATAGGCGATAAGAGTAATATGGCTGTAGGCAATACTATACCAAACACCTTTACTCTTGTTTGGCGGTCTTTGCTTGCTGCCGATCCTTTTTTGGAGATATAGTTTGCATACAGCGGAAACATAACCGCGCCGCGCCCTTCCATCAGCATCAGGTTTGCTTTTACAGTTACCGCTCCATCTTTGTTCAATTCGGGCTGCATACCGTTATAATCGCGTGTTTTTAAATGTCGCAATAGTGTAGCTCCGTATTTTGGGGCGGCATGCTGCAAGTCGGTATCGGCAACGCCATATTTTGGGAAAATGCCCAGGTACTTTGTTTGCACACCTTTCAATACAAAGGCCAATACGGTTACTAAGCTAACCAGATTTGCAGCCTTATCTACAAATGTTATGTTGCCCACCAGATTTGCCTGCAACTCCAGTAGTTGTCGTTTCATTTTTTCCTGAGCGTTTAGCCACATATTACGGCAGGCTATTACCGTAACCACCGGCTTGTTTTTCATCAGCTTTTTGGCAAGGTCAGATTTCAGGAACGAGTTTACCGGGACGCATACAGACAGGAACCATGGTTGATACCCGACAATGATAAGGTCAAATTCGTCTTTTTCTGTAACTGTGGTCGGTTCCAGTTGGCAGGGTACGCCTTGTACTGTTTCTGGAAAGGTGTCGAAAAATTTGACATAGCTCCATGGGTAAGGAAAAGGCGTTGTAGGTTTAAGTAGTTCGTAATGAATAGAAATATCCGGTTGATTTTCCAGCGGGGCAAGCGTTGCTCGAAGCGCCCTGTTGAGCTGCCCAGTCTGAGTATAGTATATTACTAAAACACGTTTCATTTTGGAGTGTATTTGTTTAAGGCTATGGCTTTCTAAAATGCGGCTTGATTATAACTTCATTTTGTTGAGCTCGGTAAATGCCTTTTTTTCAATTGCAGCAATTTCATGCAGCAAATTTGCCGATATTTCAAATTCTTTACGGTCGCTGTTAGTGCGGCCTTTGTATATTCTGCCCATCTGCACGGCGCTTTGGCGCCACAGATCGCCGGCTTTGGTGAAGTCTTCAGAAATTACTGCAAGGCGGTCGTTACCCAGAATAGCGGCAGCTTCTTCAAGAAAAGCAGCATACAGAAACCGGAATCCACCGCCGCCAGTGCCAATCTCTTCCTGCATACGCACAATTTGGCCTAAGTACAAACCTGCTTTGCGCGGTGTGAATTTTTCCTGCCACTTCAGTATTTGCCGGGCTGTATAGTTTATGCCCGATACGCCTGCAAAAGGACCGGGTATATTAATCATATCGCTCGAATTGCGCTTTATACCCTTGGCTATACTCTTACGTATAGTCTCGTTGCTCACGGGCTTTACTCGTTCTGGGTAGTATATCTGCCCCTTGGGCGCCAAGGGTCCTTTGGCGAAACGCACCTTATTCATATCGGCTTCGCTAAGCGTAGTCACTTGTTCCAGCGTAGGGTCGCTAACCAGGTATTGGTCGCCTTGTTTGCCGTAAACAATAATATTATGTGCATTGAAATGAAACCGGTATTCAGGCGGGAAATAGGGTAGGTTGAAAACCCCCACCTGACAGCCCACCGGTACACCTTCGGCTATTTTGTTGTCGAGAAAACGCTGCGCTTCTGCCTCATTTCCAAATTTCTTGCGCGTTATCTCAACGCCCAGCGATTTGCTGGCCCGCTTAAATATCCAACCCGGAAGGGTGCGGTAAGAAATGCCCGGTCCGCCGCTTATTTTAATGAAAGGAAGGTGAATATAAAACAGTCCTGAGCCCATACCGAAAACCAGCGGTTCGGTCATAAACGCCAATCCATGATACCGCAACAATCCCGTAGCTACTCCGTTTTCGCAATGCGCCGTTTGTAAATGATTATATTCTTTTCCCACTTATTATCCTTTAAAGTTTTTAATGTCTGCCGCCGGTATGTCGAAAGCATGTGCATATTGCTCAAGCTGCTTGTCGCTGAGCGTCTTAAATACCGATGGCTTCATGTGGCGTTTTATGGTAATCTGCCAAAATCCCGTATAGTCCGAAAGCAGTTTCAGGTCCATCAGTTTCATTTCCATGAAGTAGCCTATGGGGCTTTGCGTTCCCTCTGCCACAGCTTTGCGCGCGGCTTCTATACGGTCTTTTATATCGTCCCATGCGTTGTCCAGCGCTTCTTTTTTTACATTCCAGCCTGTACTCAGATCGGTGGTGTACTTGCCATCCTCATCTTTTACATAGCAAACCTCCCGGGTTACCCCTATCAGCGCAGATTCGTCTTGTGGAAGTTCTTTCTTTTTCATGAAGTCGCTTTTTGCTAAGTGTAGTTTGTTTAAAGCAAATTATGCTACCATTACAGGTAGGCTAAGCGCGTGCTTTTAGCCTGCCTGTGGGTTTGTTCAAAAGTACATTGTTTTATAAAACTAAATTTGATTAATCAAGTTTTAACTGCGCCTGTCTACAAACTTTAAAGGCTTGCGCACCATTTCGGGCAGCAAGATTTTTTGCAATGTATCCGGATGCTCAAATTTTATAGTGGGCGCCACGCGCAGCCGCGCTCTGAAATGGTCTTTTATTTCTTTTTCCAGTCGCTCGCTTACATCAAGGCAGCCTATGCGCACCAGTATCTCGTCTGTGCCTATGTCGTTGGTATATATTTCAACCTGATAGTTTTTTACCTCGTCTATCGAGTCGAGAATGTCGTACAGAGAACCGGGGTAGAGCGTTGTGCCTTTGTATTTTATCATTTGCTTTTTGCGGCCCAGTACCGGACTAATGCGCGGCGTGGTGCGCCCACAACTACATGCAGAATAATGAAACCGACACAGGTCGCCCGTTTTAAACCGGATCAGCGGCATGCCCTCAATGCCCAGCGTTGTTATTACCAGTTCGCCCAGCTCGCCTTCGGCTACCGGTTGGTCGTTGTCGTCTATCACCTCGGTTATTACCAGATTGGGTTGCAAATGGCCGCCCTTACCGGCGCTACACTCGGTAAATGCAGCGCCCATTTCGCTCGATGCATAGGTGGAAAACAGAGTAATGTCCCACAAACTTTTTATCTTCTCTCCCAGTTTGTTCAGGCTGAAATCGTCGTTACGGAGCGATTCGCCTATGCAAATTGCTTTTTTTATACTACTTGCCCGGTAGTCTATTTGGTTATTCTCTGCATATTCTATCAGCTTCAGGATAAAAGACGGTACGCATATAATGGTAGTGGGTTTTATACGCATTATTGTGTTCCATTGCAGCTCGGGTATACCATTGCCTACGCGAATGATACCCGCGCCCAAACGGCGAGCGCCCAAAAAATAAGCTATACCCGCCATAAATTGCCGGTCTATGGTGGTCATCAACTGGTAAATGTCGGCCGATGTGCCTCCTGTTATTTTAAAGGAGTTACACTCGTTTTCGGCAAGCCGGTCTAAGTCTTTGTCTGTAAGCGCTATAGTAACCGGGCTACCCAAAGTGCCCGATGTGGTTACGTAGTCTATTATCATAGATTGCGGCGCACACAAAAAGTCATCGTTGTATAGCAGCAAGTCGTCTTTTGTTGTAAACGGCAGCTTACTCAGGTCGTGGAAAGTGGTGATGTCATTGATGTCTATACCATACCGTAGTGTTCGTTTGTAAAATGGCGAATGGTCTACAGCATATCGAAGCGCCTTCTTTAGTTCCTGCGTCTGGTATTGCTGTAGCTCTGCCCACGTCAGTCGTTCTAAATCTTCTGGTGAAATCATAAGTTAGTTGGCCAAAGGATGTTTGGATGGTTCAAAATTATGTTTTTCCTACCTATTTTGTTTTTATTTGGCTTTTTGCCGCAGCCGGTCGGGAGTTATTAATTGACTAATTTTGCACCCAAACGTTACCACACTGCGCTATGCGATTGTTGAAAAAAATAATGCGTTTACTTTTTAAAACACTACTTGTTGTTTTTTCGCTATTCATAGTGGCATTATTGCTCTTGTGGTGGCGGGTTAGCATACCCGACCCCAAGGTGGATAAGAAGCTAGCGCCCGCAAGTTATCAGCGCAGGCAAACAGGACCGGAGAGCTATGCGGTAAACAACTGCTGGCTGCGTAAAAACAAGTACGGAATTTGGGAAATGTATTTGGAAGGCACGCCCTACGAACGAGGGTTGATATATGGCGTGTTGGCAAAAGAACTCATTCAGCGTCAGGAAGAAGTATTTGTCAATCAGATAAATGATTTAGTGCCCAATCGATTTTACCAACAAGTGTTGAAGTTGTTTATAGCTTGGTTCAACAGAGATATTTATAAAAACATACCGGAAGAAAATCTTCAGGAGATCTATGGCGTATCGCAGTCGTTTGCAGATAAGTACGACTACGTAGGGCCTAAATACTACCGTATACTGTATTACCATGGCGCACACGACATAGGTCATGCGCTCAACGATTTCAAAATGGTGGGTTGCACATCGTTTGCGGTCAGCAAAGAGCAGTCGAAGGATGGTTGTTTGCTCATCGGGCGAAATTTTGATTTTTACATGGGCGAAGATTTTGCTAAGGAGAAAATGATCGTCTTTGTAAAACCAACAACCGGCTACAAGTTTGCCAGCTATTCGTGGGCCGGGCTAACGGGCGTGGTATCTGGTATGAACGAAATGGGCGTAACTGTGACGCTCAATGCGGCGAAGTCGGATCTGCCAATGGGCGCTAAAGACCCGATATCTATACTGGCGCGAGAAATATTGCAATACGCTAAAAACAAAGATGAGGCTATAGCAATTGCAAAATCGAAGGAAACATTTGTGTCAGAATCTTTGTTGATTGGGTCGGCGGCAGACGAGAAAGCCGTTATAATTGAGAAGTCGCCGTTGAAGTGGGATGTGTATGAGCAGACTAATAACGCATTGGTTTGCGCCAATCATTATCAGGGCGCTGTGTTTATGACAGACTCTGTGAACTTAA
>CAZLPE010000006.1:0-4517 GCA_964561325.1 uncultured Flavipsychrobacter sp. | reverse complement strand
TTTATTTCAGACAATCCTGATTGCTACATCACTTACATGGTGTTGGGTGATTATTACAAAAAAACGAAAGACACGGTTAAGGCTGTGAAGTATTACGGAATGGCATTGGAGCGCGACATTGCATCGGTGAACGAACGAACAGCTATTGATAAAAACCTGCATACGCTGACCGGGCATTAATTGGTAAGTTGATATTAATGTGTTTTTGATAAATGCAATACAAGGGTTTATCTTTGCACTAAGGAGTATAATTTACTATAACATTCAAACATTTTACTATGAAAAGGATATTTGTTGTTTTTGTTTCTGTTTGCGCTTTTTTTTCGGCCTCTGCACAAAAAGTTGAGGATTTGTTTAAGCATAGCGATGTGTCGGTAACCTGGCTTGGGTTAGATTTTTCGCACGCAAAAATGATTGGCGACTTTGCTCAGTTTAAAGAAGCCGGAGGACAGAGCGCCGCAGATATCAAGAACAGATTTTACCCTGCATGGAATAATGTGATCATACATGAGCAAAAAAAGTATGATATAGGCGCAATGCTGCGCAAAGAAGATATAGTATATGATATAGACATGATGACGAAGCTAAACGCTGCGACTCCATTAGAGTCAATAGAGGGCATCATTGTTCCAAATTACAAGAAAGAGGATATCGCCGGTTTTGTGAAAGAATACAAGGTTGGCGATAAAAAAGGCATTGGCGTAGTATTTCTTGTAGAGTGTTTCAACAAAAATGCCGAAAAAGCAGTTATTCATTTTGTGGCGTTTAACATGGCGACCAAAGAGGTGTTGCTGCACGAACGTTTATCAGGTAAGCCAAAAGGTTTTGGATTGCGCAATTTCTGGGCAGGCAGTATTTTTAATGTTATCACAGACATTCGCGACGACTACTACAAGACCTGGAAAGGGCAATACGGGAAGAAATAACCCGGACTACAAATTTGATTAGAGATCTTTTGTTATCGCACCGATTTTTTTAACTATGCAAACCTGAGGTTGGTAGTAGCGCACCACCAATATTGAAATGTATTACATACTATACAGTAGTTACGCCACAAAAGATTTTACAGATACTGAGCTTAAGGACCTCTTGTTACAGTCGCAGGCAAAAAATGCAAGGCTGGGTGTAACGGGCATGTTGTTTTACTTTTCAGGTAAATTTATACAGCTTATAGAGGGCGATGAAGTAACGGTAAAGTCCTTGGCTAAAACAATCGCGCAGGATAGTAGGCACGAATATTTTATGATTTTGAAAGAGGGGCCGATAGAAAAACGTTTTTTTGAAGATTGGTCTATGGGCTTCAAATCTATTGATCCGGAGCATTTCAAAGATGTGGCCAATTTCAAGGAATTGAACAATTCGGCCGGTTTGGGCTTATCTCCGTTTTTGTATTTGTTGAATATTTTATCTGATCATCAGTAGCCCGCTTATTCCTATTCGCCCTACTTGCAGTTTTACTTTAGCGTAGTCATTCGGTTCGCTGTTTTTTTGCGCGGTTTCAGGTGAATTTTGAATCTGTAAAGTGTGCGCGCTGCAAATCTTGTTTTGCCTAATTTCACACCATGAACCGTAAAGCTATCATCTATGTAGTCACTCTTGGTCTGTTTGCCGCGTTAATGTGGCTAATACTGGAAAAGGGTAAGGGCTTGCACGCGTCTGTTCCGCCCGTGGCAGCGCAGCAATCGGTTACGGTGACCAATGTGGCTGGAGCGGTTAAGGTGGAGGGCATATTTGCCGATGTTGTCAATAATTTGCATCATCCCGTCAGCGTATTGTTTTTGCAAATCATCTCCATTCTTATTGTTTCCCGGCTTTTTGGGTACATTGCTCAAAAGGTGGGGCAACCATCGGTTATAGGCGAAATATTTGCAGGCATATTTTTGGGGCCTTCCTTGTTTGGCATGTTGTTTCCGCAGGTTTCGGCATTTCTGTTTCCGGTCGATTCTTTAAAAACCTTACAGTTTTTTAGTCAGGTGGGTTTGGTGTTTTTTATGTTTATCATAGGTATGGAGCTCGATGTGGCTATCTTGAAGAAAAGAGCGCAGGACGCCCTTGTGGTTAGCCATGCGAGTATTGTGTTTCCCTATTTTTTGGGTATGTGTCTTGCATTCTTCATGTACGAGCGTTATGCCCCCGCCAATATCAGTTTTTTATCATTTGCATTGTTTATGGGCATCGCCATGAGCATTACCGCTTTCCCGGTGCTTGCACGTATTATGCAGGAGCGCGGTATAACTAAAACGCCGCTGGGGGCGCTGGCGCTTACCTGTGCTGCCGCCGACGATATTACGGCATGGTGCATACTGCCCGTAGTGATAGCCATAGCCAAGGCCGGCAGCGCAAGCGGCGTGCTGGTAACCATAGGTTTGTCTGTGGTGTATGTTGGTATTATGCTTTATGCGGTCAGGCCGCTGCTGTCGCGGCTGTGCATTACCTACGGTAATAAACAAAAGACCGACAAGGCAATAATTGCATTGGTATTTGTAGTGTTGCTTGGGTCGGCATATATCGCAGAGTTGATAGGCATACACGTTTTGTTTGGCGCGTTTATGGCCGGCGTAATCATGCCTGCCGATTTCAACTTCAAACATTCTGTGACCGGTAAAGTGGAGGATGTTAGTTTATTGCTTTTTTTGCCCATATTTTTTGTGTTCACAGGCTTGCGCACGCAGATAGGGTTGTTAAACCAGCCATCGCTATGGGGTGTATGCACTATTGTGGTATTCGTAGCAATATTGGGTAAGTTTGGCGGAAGCGCTATTGCGGCTCGACTGGTGGGCCGTTCGTGGAAGGACGCGCTGGGCATTGGCGCGCTCATGAATACCCGCGGGCTTATGGAGCTTATAGCCTTAAACATTGGTTATGACCTTGGAATACTCACTCCCGAGATATTTGCTATTATGGTCATCATGGCGCTGGTCACTACGCTAATGACCGGCCCGCTACTCACTGCCATAGGCGCCATGAAGGAGTAGCGCGCCCCCATCCCCGAGCCGCAATAGCTGTTTGCAGGCAGTGGCTCTGTATAAATTAGATAATGTAATCGCCGTTATTTCAGCGCGGT
This sequence comes from uncultured Flavipsychrobacter sp., assembly GCA_964561325.1. GTDB lineage: Bacteria > Bacteroidota > Bacteroidia > Chitinophagales > Chitinophagaceae > Nemorincola. The sequence continues at coordinate 1,453 of CAZLPE010000006.1, read as the reverse complement.
TATATTGCCGAGCTGAATACTTTTTTCTCAATTGCCAGTTTGCTTTTATGCAGATAAAGATCCAACGCAGCGCACACATTGCGAATGAAATTGCGACCTATAGCCGTGATTTGTATTGTGTTTCCGTTTAAAATCAAGAGTCCGTCGGTCCACAAACGTTTTAGTTCGGGTAGGCAGTAGGTTGCTACGGTATCGCGGTCGGTAGGGTGTATTGTGGTTATGCCCCTGCAACTAAGGTCGAGTATGTACTGGCCAAACCGCATATCCTCATCGGTCAGAAAATAGCCTTTTTCTATCGGCAATTCGTTTTGCGCCAGATAGGCGTAGTAGTCATGTATGGTTTTTGCGTTTTGTGCAAAACTGTTGCCTGTGCAACTGATGCTTGATACGCCCAGACCAATTAACATACTTGTGTTTTGGGTAGTGTAGCCCATGAAGTTTCTATGCAATTTGCCTTGCGCCGATGCAATATATAGCTCGTCGGCAGGTAGCGAAAAATGATCCATACCTATATCGTTGTAGCCGTTGGCTAAAAACAATTCTTTGCCGGTTTGGTACAGTTTCAGTTTCTCATTGGGCGGCAACAAGTCGTTCTCGTCAAAAAGGCGTTGTCCTTTGCTGTTCCATGGCACATGGGCATAGCTATAAAAGGCTATCCTGTCTGGACGCAGCGCTATTACTTCCGTAATTGTTTTGGCTATGGTCTCTACTGTTTGCCGGGGCAGCCCGTAGATCAGGTCGTAGTTTACAGATGTGTAGCCTATTGCTCTTGCCCATTCGGTTACATTACGCACGTTTTCTAAAGGCTGTATCCTGTTGATGATGCGTTGCACCTCAGGGTCGTTGTCTTGCACGCCGAGGCTCAATCGGCGAAACCCAAGATCGTATAGTGTTTGCAGATGTTCTTTACGGGTATTATTAGGGTGCCCTTCAAAGCTGAACGCTCTGTCGGGATGTATAATGGCATCGCTGAAAATTGCCGAGAGCATTTGCTCCAGATGTTGCGGTGAAAAAAATGTGGGAGTGCCGCCGCCTAAGTGCAATTCCTTTATTACCGGCTTGGAACTCATTTGCGACAGGTATAGTTTCCACTCTTTTATTATGGCATTCATGTATTCATGCTCCACGCCATGATTGGTAGTTATTTTTTTATTGCATCCGCAATAGGTGCATAGCGACTCGCAGAAGGGTAAATGAATGTAGATGCTGATGCCATTCGCATTGTTCTCTATATTGAATCTTTTCCTGAAAATGCTTTTGTAGTTCGGTACATCCAGATTTTCCTTCCAGTTGGGTACAGTAGGGTAGCTCGTGTAGCGCGGCACAGGTACATTATATTTTACCGCAAGATTAGGAAACGACATAAACCAGATTTTGATGCAAAGTATATTGCATGCAAATTTTAGTTGCTGACAATAATCATATTGTCGTAAAGTGGCGTTTGTATGACAAA
>CAZLPE010000005.1:49662-62435 GCA_964561325.1 uncultured Flavipsychrobacter sp. | reverse complement strand
GCAAAAAAGCGTTCGCGACGGTCAGCTAAGCATGGGGCATGCCCGTGCCATAATAGGATTAGATCATGTAGAGCAGCAACTTTATGTGTATCGCGAAACAATGCAGCGCGGTCTTAGCGTGCGTCAGGTAGAGCAAATGGTGAAAGACATGGCCAACGAAAAGCCGCAAGCCCCCGTGGCTAAGCCTGCCAGCCTGAAACTACCGCCAGCCTACAAGCGCATAGAAGACAACATGGCGTCGCACTTCTCCACAAAAGTAAAACTGGACCGCAAAAAAACAGGCAAGGGCGCCATAATGATAGAGTTTTACAGCGACGAAGATCTGGAGCGGATAATGGAGAAAATGAGTTTGTAATTGTTGATTGTAAATATTATTTGAAATGCCTCGTGTTTATCTCGAGGCATTTTTTTTATCTCTTGAAAACGTGCTGCATTGATAAGCGTTTGCTTCTGTCAATGGCGTTGTGTTTTGCTACTACAAGTCCGAAATCCCACTTTTTACCTTTCATTCACATTTTTAAAACTATATTTGGCTAAAATGTTTCCTCTGCTTTGAGGGTATTATGAGAAGACCTGCGTTTTTATTTGTCTGCACACTTTTTATTGTTGTTATATCCGCAGGTAATATCTTGGCTCAACACCGTGCCCGTCCGGTGAAGACGGGTAAGAAACCGCCTGCTTTTCCACCCTATATAAAGTATAAAAATCGCCCGCCTAAAATAAACCCTTACCTTGTAGATACGCTCATGCACCCTATACCCATGGCGCGTGTGCTGTTTCACGACAATATAGACAAGGAGCAGCTAAAGGCCGATATGGTAGATGGCATAAAAGATACCGCCATAATTGTGCGCGGCGATTCGCTGCAAACCGAACAATGGTCGCAAGTGATACTCGATAATGTAGACTCTATGCAGATCCTCATCGAAAACATGCCGCCAAACGGTCGCGATGAGTTTGCAGAAAATCAACAGAAAATACGCTACCTGCGCGCTGTGCGCGAAATGCTGCAATTGTATAATCGCGATCCAAGTCCGGATATGGAGTTTTACCGTGGATTGGTAGATAATATGCACGCTATGCTGGTGGCTGTCAACGAAAAAAAGTTGATGGAGTTTGCCGTAGAAAACACCAACATTTTTTCGATTATCAATGGCAAAAACCTCTTCGAACCCAATTCTGATGTGCGTGCCTATCTGTATTCAGAATTAGGTAAGGCTGATCCTAAGATGATGATAATGAGGTTGGAGGAGTTTGCTACCGATACCTTTGCTTCAGAAATTATAAAACGCGCAGCTGTTTTTCTGCCAGATGTGGTGTTTAAGTATGCGCTTTCTTCCAATCTTAAGCTAAGGAATGCCGTGTACAAGACAAAGGATCCGCTTGTGCAGGCTATCGTGGCCATTGCTGTAGATTCTAAAGCGCCGCTCAAGGCATTTCCGTTTTTGAGTGACGTGTATTATGGTCGGCGAACAATTGATCAGATAGACAGTATTGCCGATCAAAACGGCTCCTACTTTCAGAATCTGGTCAGACTAAAGGTGCAAAACGATTCCATAGCGCAGTCTACTTATGTAGACGAATTGTCGTATCGCTCTATCAAGTATGTGCGCCAGATGAACGAGCTACACGAAGCCCGCGATGAAGTGCGCTTCAAATGTATTGATAGTCTTCCGTCTACCTCTCTGTTTTTTATAATGGTATATGGTCAAGACGAGATCTATACCAGTACTTTTCTCGGTGTGTTTAAAAGGCTGGTGGAGCGTATGCAACCTTTGCGCGGCAATCAGTTGCTCGATTCGCTCCATGCCGATCACTTCCGCACATTTATTCGTATGTGTGCTGGCTACAATACGCTGTCTACGTTTTTGGGCACTATGGAAGATTCCAGCAGGGCTAAGTTGATGACCAGCTTTATAGGCGGATTGGAGAAGGGTAGGGAGGACGATCTGGAAGATGCCGTAGATGTAGCCGATGCGTTTGGTAGCATCCGCGATTCTGCCCTTTCTGCATTTCTGCTTAAAAAAGTAAAAGAAAACTACGAAAACTCTTACTATACCCACCGCAGCAAGAAGGGTATGGTGATATACAGCCTACTCGTTCGGTTGTTTGACGGTAACAAAGCATCAAACAGCGACACCAATGCAGCCGTTACCTCGTCGCGTCTTCATCTGCCACCTATCAACAAGGTGCGCTACAAAGATCTTACCGACGACTCGGGTATTGTTTATCAGCAGGTGTTTTTCTTTGGCGACAAAGACGGTCAAGACTCCTATGAGAGTTTTATGTCTGAATTCAGGCGCGATAGCAAATGGAAGATTGTGACAGGCGAATATTGGAATGTAATATCTAACACGGTGGGCAAACCCACGGTTATTTATGCCAACCTGCCGCTGAAAGAGCCCGACGATGAAGAGGCGCTGAGCAGACTAAGTAAGTTTTTGTTTGTAAACAATATTCACCCTACGGTAATGGTACATCGTGGGCATAGCTATCACCTGAAGGCTACGTTGGCGCGGCTCAATCCATTTGTAAAGATTGTAGTATTGGGTAGTTGCGGCGGCTACCATAACCTCGCAACTGTGCTCGATCGTACTCCCGATGCGCATATCATATCGTCTAAACAAACGGGCACCATGTATGTAAACGAACCCATAATAAAGTCGCTGAATACCCGACTGACAGAAGGGGCTGATGTAGACTGGATAGGTATGTGGCGCGACCTGGATGTGTATTTTGCCAACAAACCGGAAGCATTAGAGAAGTTCTCCGACTATGTGCCACCATACAAAAATCTGGGAGCCATATTCATTAAAGCTTACAGGAAAATGATGGCTGCCGAATAATTGGCGCGTGTTTTATGGTTCATTAACTCCGGCTTTGTCTGCGGCTTTTCCCTTTCCGGGCCGGTTTTGTCCTGCTTTGTAGCAATTGTTATCTATTGCAGCAGAATTGCGTATATATTTACAATTGGTAATGCCCAAGTATTGTGCATCAAAACCATTTACTATTCATCCATCGTTTATGAAAAAGAAAGTTATCCTGTTGCCGTTTGTCGGTTTGTTATTTTGCCTTGTTCTTTCGGGTTATAGGTCTGGTCCCGGTCTTGTTGGCGGCATAGAGGGTACCGGCGCCAGCGGATTGCCAGGGTGCAGTTGTCACAATGCTACAGCTACCCCGGCTATTGCCGTTACCATACAGCTATTAAGCGGAGGCTCGCCGGTCACCTATTATTTTGGCGGCGATTCATATACGGTTCGTATTTCGGGTTTGCAAACCAGTTCGGCGCTTAGCCTCCCTAAATTTGGCTTTCAGTTGGCTGCCGTTAAGTCGCTTACATCCATAGGTGTTGGAGCCTTTACCGCAATCACCGGTACGCATCTAAGCACTATATCTACTATAACGCTTGCAGAGCAAAGCGCAGCAATGACAGGCGTTGGCGGCGGCGGTATGGGCACAACGTATACAGTTGATATTCCATGGACGGCGCCGCCTGCCGGAACCGGACTGGTATCTATACATGGAGTTATTAATGCAGTGAACGGAAATGGCATGGCAGAATCGGGCGACAAGTGGAACGTGAACGATATAGAACTGCCCGAACGCAGGCGTGTAGGTCCAATTACGGGGTTAACTACCCTTTGCGAGGGCGCCACATCTACCCTTAGCGATTCCGTAACCGGCGGCACATGGACGAGCAGCGCCCCTGGCACCGCAAGCATAACGCTTACGGGAGGCTTGCTCACCGGCGTTGCTGCTGGGACAGCCATTATTACCTACGATGCCAGTCTGTCGGGCGTAGCTACTACTACGGTAACAGTATTGCCTGCGCCCGGCGTTATTTCAGGCGTTTCTTCAATTTGCGATGGCGCAACAGCTACCTTTACCAATCCTGTATCTGGAGGTATGTGGAGTAGTAGCAATCCCACAGTAGCAACTATAGGCGTAACCTCTGGTTTGGCTACAGCCGTCGCGCCCGGTGTCACTATACTTACTTATCGTTTGCCGTCGGTTTGTTACACAACGCATACGCTTACAGTCAATCCAGCCCCCGATGCAGGAACATTAAGCGGCGCGCCCAGTGTTTGCGTAGGTTTCAATACTACTTTAACCAGTTCGTCTCTGGGTGGCACTTGGTCGGCATCCAACGCTTTTGCTACTGTTGGTTCTTTATCTGGTTTAGTTACCGGGGTTGCACTGGGTTTAGACACGATTACCTATACCGTAACCACAGCATGCGGCACGGCATCTGCCACCCGCACTATAGAGGTGGTGAATGCTATGATGTGCAGTACTGGCGCAGGCGCAGTAGCCCAAATTGCTGGTAGTGAAATAATTATATCTCCAAATCCAAGTAAGGGATTGGTAACATTAGAGCTGTCAACTCCTACTAACGAGTCTGCGCAAATAGTAATAACCAATCTTTTTGGTCAGGTGGTAAAAGAGTTCAATGTCTATACCAATCAGCGCAACGAGGTATTGCTACTTAATCAGCCAGCCGGTATATACTATATTTCGGCAACTGCAGGCGGCAGAAACTTCTACACCAAAGTTCTACTGCAATAATCTCTGTTATCAAGTAGCCTTGTATGTTAATTGTGGTCGGTTGAAAAGGTGTATTGTGATTTTTGTATAGCGCGCATTGGTTATCTATAAGAAGAAAATACCGCTGCTCTATCCCTAAAACAATCAGCGCCATCGAGAATACAATATATTGACCACCGTATTGATAAAAATAACAATCCCTGCCCGTATACTCAGGCAGGGATTGCTGTTATAGGGCAAACATTAGGGCTACTCTGGTTGCTCCAGTTTAGTGCCTGTTTGGGTAAACGTAATAAGCCTTTTTTTATACATTGCGCCCAACGTCATTTTAAAGGTCTTTTTACTCATTCCAAAGTAGGAATAAATTTCTTCGGGGTTGCTTTTATCGTTATATGGTAGGTAGCCATTATTTTCATTCAGCAAATTCAGAATTTTTTGCTCTTCACTCGGTATGCGCGCATAGCCTTTTGTGCCCGGCGATACATCTATTTTATGGTCGGGTCTGATGTGCTTCACAAAGCCTTTCAGTTTTTCGCCAATCTCGTATTCCTTGAATACTTCGTTAAAGTGCAGCACACCAAGGTGCTTACTATTGATAATTACTTTGTATCCAATATCTGTTTTTTGGTACACCACAAGGTCTACGGCATCACCAACGGTCACCGATATTTCGTAATTGCTCAGGTACTTATCTATTTTTTCTGTTGCAGTTACTCTGCCGGTTTTCTCGTCTATAAACAACATTACCAGGCGTTTGTCGCCGGGACGCATACGACGTTCTTGCAGCGATATGGGGCAGAACACATCCTTCATAATGCCCCATTTCAGAAATGCTCCGGCTGTATTTACATCGGCCACTTCCATCATTGCTATTTCACCCACAATAGCTACCGGCGATTGCGTAGTAGCTATTAACCTGCCGTCGTTATCGTGGTAAATGAAAATCTTTATTTCGTCGTCTGGTTGTAATCCTTCGGGTACAAAACGTTTGGGTAATAAAATCTCTTCACCGTTACCGCCATCGAGGTACATGCCAAAATCTACTTCCTTTACTACCTTCAGCGTATTATATTTTCCTACTTGTATCATGGTATTACTGCTACTATTTTTCAGCAATATACAACCATTTCAGCTCAAAAATGAAAAGGAGGGTACACCCAATTGCGAGCGCTATAGTATTTGCCTGACTTGCTTGCCCCGTATCACTTGCTCTTTGGCTTGATTTCGCGCTCAAAATAGTCGCGCCACACCTGTATTGGCAGGTTGTTTCCGGGGTGGTAGCTTTCGTATCTTGCTTTAATCTTTTTCAGGTCTTTATATTTTACCCAAAACATATCCGTGCATTTATTGCTATTGGCGCCGGGTGCAAATTTATTGCGTTGCGGCGCAACGCCTGTTATTACTACGTTAGTGGTTCCGGTTCGTTCATCAAACGTCCAATCCTCGGCAATCTTGATCGTATTTGTTCTGCCATCGGTGTATTTTGATACAGTAATACGCATAACCACTTCTGCGCTATCTGCTGTTTCTGCCATCAATGCAGTATCATGCCACTGATCTAAGCAAATATTAACACCAGCGGCATCCAGGCTATCTGTAAATGAACTGGTAGTATAAGCCACGAGCATGCCGTTTCTCACATCTTCTATTATCATGTCCGACATCGTACTATCTGGTTGCTCGTCTGCAAGCATATGTATACCTGTGTCTTTTTCTTCCAGATTCACAATCCTGTACACCGTTTTGTGCAAAGGCACAGCCGAATAGCGCGACTGTGCAACGACAAGATGCGCGGCGCCAAACGAAAGGTAACACCACAACAAAGTCCTGATATTGATTTTACCCCAACCCATGAACATAATTTTATTGGCTATTGTTGTAAAATTACTTTGCCACTCCCGGTTTGACATCGTCCTGAAAATAATCATCCCATATTTTCATAGATAATGTATTGGTAGGGTTGAACTGGTTGTATTTTTCAATTGTTTTTTGGGCTTCTGCATATTTTACAAAAAACATACCCCTGACTCCTAAATAGTCGTTATTTATTCTAACATCTTGCAGCGGTATGATTCCTTTTATAGCCATGTTTGTTTCTCCGCCTGATGGGTCAAAAGTCCAGTCTTCCACGATGCGATATTTATGTACAGAGCTAATGTCAAACTGATCTGCTATGGTTTTCATCGATTCAGCCCCGGTAACCGGATCCGTTAGTAAAATTGTATCGTCCGCCGGCTTCAAAATTTTATTTAGATCATCTTTAGTCAGTTTTTCATTATAGGTATAATTGTCAATTTTATAAGCAACTAAGCTTCCATTTTTTACGTTGTGTATCAGGTATTCAAAAAGCGTTGTATCGGCGCTGTGGTCGAGCAACAGATGAGTTAACGTATCAGTAGGGCGTTTTAAATCAACTACCCGTGATACGGTTTTTTTCCACACAGTTTTATTCTCGTTAGTATGGGGTGTTGTTGCGGGCGCTGCTTTTTGGGCCATGGCAACGCTGGTGTTCATTATCAATATACCTGCGGTAATAATCGGAATCTTCATTAGCGCATTCATAGTGTTGCGTTTTAGTAGGCGTAGTGTATAAATGTAGGCAAAAAACATTTTTTAATCAATTTCATTATTTCCTTGTCTGCAAAAAATGTGACCACCTGCTTATTGGTAGGGTGATGTTACTAATGGTTTATCCCGTCATTCAGGTGAATTTTGAATTGCTATTTCGGGCTGTGCTTTTTCCATATTACTTTTACCGTATAATAATGTAATATGGTAAGAAAAGTATTGTTTATTGCCGCTGTATTATCGGCGCAAGTATCGTTTGCCCAAACAGGCGCCAAGCAGATAACGCTCGAGGATCTTTGGAAAACGAACACCTTCGGCGTTAAGAATGTACCTGGGTTTAATGCCATGAAGGACGGGCAACGATATACGCAGATAGATAGAGAAAACGGACACACCTACATAAGAGTATACAATCTGGAAACCGGAAAGCAGGAACGTACATTGTTCGACAATACAGTTCACAAATTTGGCGGCGCTGAGTTGGCTGTCGAAGACTATATATTCAGCAAAGACGAGCAAAAAATGCTGTTGCAAACCGAAGCGGAGAGTATCTATCGCCATTCGGCCGTGCACAGGGTTTATGTGTTCGACATCGCGGCAGGAACCATTAAGTTGCTTGATTATGAAAAAGCTATGCACGCCACTTTCTCGCCCGATGGCCAGAAAGTAGCTTTTGTAAAGAATAACAATCTTTATGTAAAAGACCTTCAAAAAGACGCAATAACGCAGATCACCAAAGATGGCGAGCGAAACAAGATCATCAACGGTAATTGCGACTGGGTATATGAAGAAGAGTTTTCGTTCACTCGCGCTTTCGACTGGTCGAAAAATGGTGAGTATATAGCTTATTACCGGTTTGATGAGAGCATGGTGCCGGAATATACCATGGCCAAATACAACGGACTATATCCTGAACAGGTTGCGTACAAATACCCAAAGGCGGGCGAACGCAATTCTGTAGTGCAGATAAAGATTTATGATGTTGCCAAAAAAACTACGGTGACAGCCAATACCGGTAAGGAAACAGACCAATACATACCCCGTATAAAATGGACCGATAACGCTACCCAATTGTGCGTATACAGGCTGAATAGATTGCAAAACAAACTGGATTTGTTGCTCACCAACGCTGCCGATGGCAAATCGGAGCCCATTTATACCGAAACAAATAAATGGTATATCAACATTAATGATCAGGTAGCTTTTTTGCCAAACGGTCATTCCATGATTATGCGTAGCGAGCGTAACGGATACAACCATCTGTACAATTACGACTGGGAAACCGAAAAACTAACAGATCTTACCAACGGTAGCTACGATGTAGATGCGCTTGTGGGGGTAGATCAGGCACGTAAAGTGGTATATTACACATCGGCAGAAACATCGCCCATGCAGCGCAAGCTATATGCGGTGAGCTGGGATGGCAGAAACAAAAAATGCCTGACGCCCGACAATGGAATGCATGGCATAACGCCTTGCGAAGGGTTTAGCTATTTTGTAGACAGGTATGCCACATTGCAAAATGTACCTGTGTACAAGCTTATAGACGCCAAAGGCAAGACTATACGCACGCTGGAAGACAACAAAAAGCTGGCGGATAAAATGAAAGATTATGCGCTGGGTAAAATACAGTTTATGAAACTGCAAGGTGTAAACGAGCAGCTGAATGCCTGGATGATAACGCCGCCCGATTTTGATAAGAGCAAAAAATACCCTGTGCTTATGTATCAATACAGCGGTCCGGGCTCGCAGCAGGTTACCGATAACTTTCCTCAGGGCAATTTCTTCTGGCACCAGATGCTGGCAGAGAAAGGATACATAATAGTATGTACAGACGGTACCGGCACAGGTTTCAGGGGCGAACGGTTTATGAAGAAAACGTATTTGCAATTAGGTAAGTACGAAACTGAAGATCAGATAGCTGCGGCAAAGGATCTTGCTAAATTGCCCTATGTAGATAAAGACAGAATAGGCATTTGGGGGTGGAGTTACGGTGGTTTTATGAGCAGCTCGTGCCTGATGAAGGGCAACGATGTGTTTAAAGCAGCCATATCTGTAGCTCCGGTTACCAACTGGCGTTATTACGACAATATCTATACCGAACGCTATATGCGCACTCCGGAAGAAAACGCTAAAGGCTACGACGATAATTCGCCAGAAAATATGGTAAGCTTATTAAAAGGAAAATTACTGCTGATACACGGTACCGGCGATGATAATGTACATTTCCAAAACTCTGTAATGCTTACTAATGCTTTGATCAATGCCAATAAAGATTTCGATAGCGAATACTATCCCGATAGGGCGCATGGTATTTCGGGCGGCAATGCACGTTACCATTTATACAAGCGCATGACCGATTTTATCTTGAAGAATCTATAGTGCGCGGTTAAAAGGACAAGAAAATAGTTGGGTAACATTTTTCGGGCGATATACATCTTTTGCGGTCCGGGAAATGTTACCCTTGTTTTAACAACCTACCTTTGCGCTTTAGCAAGCAAAGATTTTACCTTTAAGCGCAATGAATTTTCAAACCTATGTACATAATTCGCAACCTGTCCGATACTTGTCGGGAATAGCAGACCGGATTACTATGCCGGGTTTGAAGGGCGCCACAATGCTCGATTTTGCCCATTTTTTTTATCGGGAGCTGCATGCCACAAGAATGCAGGAGCGTGCAGCGGCTGTTACCTACAATTTTTTGATGGCTATGCCGCCATCTTTTCTTTTTTTGTGCTCATTGCTGCCTTACCTGCCGTTTCGCAATGTCAATAAAGCCATCTACAGCCTTATAAGGCTCATTACGCCCAATCAGAGCGCTTACGAGAGTATCAGGAATGTAGTAAAAGATTTTCTGACTATACAGAGCCATACGGCTTTATCTTACGGTATTGTCACTGTTCTGTTCTTCTCGTCCAATGGCGTTATCGGGCTAATGCGGTGTTTCGATAAGAGCGAAGCGCTATACATTAAGCGTACGGGCGCCCACAGGCGTTGGATGGCAATTAAGATTACCATTGTACTTATTTTCCTCACAATGGCCATGCTGACATTGCTGATTTTGCAGAACAAAAACCTGAACCCATGGCTTTTGCATGAGTTTCACAGTAAGTTGATATCTAAAGTGGTTAGCTCCATACTGCTTATACTATTTGTATTGTTTTCGGTTTCTTATATCTATACATATGGTCCATCGCTCACCCATAGGTTTAGGTTTTTATCGGTTGGGTCGGTGTTTGCCACTATTGCTTCGTTTATTACCACATTGGTGTTTTTCTATCTTGTCAACAATTTCCTTAACTACAACAAGGTATATGGCTCTATTGGTTCGTTGATCGCGTTTATGGTTTGGGTATGGTTGCACACCAATATTGTTTTGTTGGGCTACGAATTGAATGTGAGCTTATTAATGGGTAAATTGCGGCGCAATAATGAAAAAGCGCTTTAAATATGTACTTGCTTGCTTGCTATTTGCCGCAGGCGGCTGCAAAAATGCAAATGAGTTGCCCGAAACGGTAACCTTTACCGAGCATGTAGCGCCAATACTATATGCCAACTGCGGTATATGCCATAGAAAAGGCGGAACCTCTCACTTCTCGTTGGTCACCTACAACGAGGCATTGCAGTATGCCAGCGCCATAGCATACGTAACTAAAGAGAAAGCGATGCCGCCCTGGCCCGCCGATCTGCATTACACACAATTTGTAGGGCAGCGGTCGTTGACGGAAAGGGAAATTAAAATATTGGAAAAGTGGAACATGCAGGGCGCGCGCGAGGGCGACCCGACAAAACTACCCAAACTACCCGCTTATCCGTTGGGGTCTATTACTGGCATACCAGATATGCGTATCCCTGTATCGCCGGTTTTCCTGAAACGTAACAGTGGAGATAGGTTTTTGCTGGTCAAGGTACCTTATCAGTTACCTGCCGATACTTTTGCCAGTTTGGTAGAGTTTGTGCCTGGCCCACACAATGTGGTGCACCACGTGAATGGAGATATGGTGAAATATGACTTTGCGAAAAAGACGAACGTGTTTGCGGGTGATAATATTATCGAAATGGCAGCCGATACATCAACGCTCAAACAGGCCTACGTAAAATTGGGCTTGCCAAATGACGACGGTAGTTATCCGGTATTGCAAAAGTCGGTTGTGAATTATTTGCCGGGCGCTACCGGACAAAAGTATCCCGAGGGCATAGGCGGCTATTTTTTGCCAAGAAAGGGTGTTTTCTTGCTAAATGATATGCACTACGGTTTCACGCGGCAAGACGATATATGGGATAGCTCCTACATCAACATATTCTTCGCCAAATCGCCGCCTAAACGGCCGGTACAGGAATTTCAGTTGGGTACTTTGGGTGTAGCGCCCGTAGAGCCCGACATGGCAATATTACCCAATACAGTGAAGCCCATAATGAGCAGATTTACCGTGCCTTACGATATTTCTATACTCACTATCAATCCGCATATGCACTTGCTGGGCAAGAGTTTTAAGGCCTATGCGCTACAGCCCAACGGAGATACCATAAGATTGATTTCGATACCCAAATGGGATTTTAACTGGCAGTATTTTTACACGTTTAAAAAAATGTTGAAAATTCCGCAGGGTAGCACGTTGGTGGCAGAAGGCGTGTACGATAATACTACTAACAACCTGAATAATCCGTTCAATCCGCCTCAACTGATAACAGACCGCAATGGTAGTATGAAAGCTACCGACGAAATGTTTCAATTCATAGTCAGCTACTTACCCTACCAGCCCGGCGATGAAAATATTAGTTTGGAGTAATTAATCTGTTTTATACAATCTGCTGATAAATGGTAGCTTGGCATCCCTTATTTTTACAAAAAACCGATACAATGAAAATTACACTTCTTGCAAGCATATCGCTTTTTGCCGCTGTTTCGTTCCATACAGTAGCTGTGCGCGCCCAATCAGACGTAAAACTTAATCCAGGCGACAACTTACCGGCTATGGATGTGAGTTTGAAGAATGCTAATGGAAAGGCTACATCGCTCAAAGATGCAAGCGCTAAGAACGGATTGTTGGTCATGTTTTCTTGCAATACCTGTCCTTTTGTTATCAAAAATCAGGAGGCGACAGCAAAGGCTATAGCCTACGCAAAAGCGCACGATGTAGGAATGGTGATCATTAATTCGAATGAAGGAAAGCGCGACGGCGATGACTCCTACAATAACATGACCAAGTATGCAAAAGAGCAGAAATATACCGTTCCGTATCTGGTAGACGAAAACTCGATACTGGCCAATAAATTCGGAGCAAATCATACCCCCGAAATATTTTTATTCAATAGCAAGTACAAGTTGGTATACAAAGGCGCAATGAACGACAACCCGTCCAACCCGGCAGAAGTAAAGCAGGTGTATATAGAAGACGCTATAAATGCCATGGTAGCCGGTAAAGATCCTTCGCCAAGCGCTACAAAATCTATAGGTTGCAGTATCAAGCGCAAATCATAATATTAACATGGGTTAAAACAATAATGCCTCGCAATCGTTGAAGCGAGGCATTATTGTTTGTATATTTTACTGGCAATTATTGTGCAGTACCTTACTTAATATTCATCCATTCTATCATATACTTAGGGTCCAGTTGGTAATAAGCATAAGCGCTTTTTAGCTCAGCTTTTCCATTATT
>CAZLPE010000005.1:43850-49562 GCA_964561325.1 uncultured Flavipsychrobacter sp. | reverse complement strand
ATACCGAGATCAAGGAAGGTCCATTGGAAGTTATCGAACGCATTGTCGGCCGGCCCAAGCGCTATGCCGCGTACTTTGTGGCCAAATATATTGTACGTTTCGCCTACAAACTGCACACCGCACTTAGTGTATGCTGAGTAAAAAAACGTAGCCGCTAATGCCAGTAAAAGTAGTACGCCTACCACTTTTTTAATATAATATGTTGAGCCAGACTGTTCCTGAGATACCGTAACCATAATTGTAATGAAGGCCAAATTTAGCGCATATTCGAATGTTGAATTGATAAAGTTTTCAGAAGTTAATGCCGGATGAAGTAGTGTGTGGTCAAGGTGTTTTTTAAGCCTTTGAAATTTACCTCCAAAAAATTCGAAAGCGGCTTATATTTGAAGTAGAATTCTTTTTCTCTTCCTGAGGCTTTAACAATAACATAGATGAGGTCTGTGCATAAATTCAATACCATTTTCAGTGCGGCGGTAATGTGCGGCTTTATGTTTTGTGCGGGTGGGGTATATGGCCAGGCAAAAAAAAACGCTGGCGTCAGAAAGCCTAAGAAGGCTGTTGTGCGCACCCCGAAAATCATTTATGAATACACCTTGCCCTATAAAGAGGGCATGGCAATTGTAAAAAAAGGTAATTACTTTGGTTTTATCGACAAGGCTGGAAAAGAGATTGCGCCCTGCATTTACGAGTACGTGCACGATTTTAATGAGGGTTTTGCAATAGTGAAACGCGGAGGTAAATTTGGTTATATCAATAAATTGGGGAAAGAAGCAATACCGTGTAAGTACGAGCTGGCCAATGATTTTATAGGCGATAGGGCAGTTGTGGTAAAAAGCGGCAAATATTCTTTTATAGATAAAGATGGCGTTGAACTTACGCTGTTTGAATACGATCATATCAATAATTTTTCAGAGGGACTGGCATCAGCCTTAAAAGATGACAAGCACGGATTTCTGAATAAGAGCGGAAAGCTGGTTACTCCCTTGATTTATGGGGCCGCAGAAGACTTTGTGAACGGATTGTCGTTGGTGCAAAATGACTTCAAGTTTGGTTTTATTGATACTACCGGGAAAGAAGTGCTGCCATGCGTTTACGATGATATTTCCGATTTTTCTTATGGTTTGGCTGTAGTGGTAAAAAACGAACTCTTTGGCTACATCAATCATAGCGGTAAGGAGGTTATTCCTTGCCAGTACGAGGACGCAAATAAGTTTGTAGATGGATTGGCTATTGTAGAAAAGCGAGGCAGGGTAGGGTGTATAGACACTACAGGTAAAGTGATCGTCAATTTCTACTACGACAAAATAAACAATTTTGCCGATGGGCGTGCTTTAGTAAAGCGCAACAACAAATTTGGTTTTATAGACCATGCAGGCAAAGAAGTGATATCCTGCATTTACGATGATGGCGCCAGCTTTTATAATGGAATAGCAAGGATGCGTATAGGTGGGCAGAGCGTGAAGATAGATGTGAAGGGCCACTTTGTGAAATAGATTAGAGAAAAAAGCGCTCTATTTTTCAAAAATCAATTTTTCGTCGTTCAATCCGTACACCCAATATTTTTTTGTAGAATCCGGATTGCCATTAGGTACATAGAGTTTTGTACGTACCGAATTCATTTTTATCATGGGCCATTTTTCGGTATGCTCATAGTCGGCAAGTGCAAAATTAGCTTTCACTCTTTTTTCTACAACATTGTCTTTTTCAAAAAATGGTACGGTTGTTATTTCCATACCTTTCACCTCAAATGCATCAGCCATTTGCCTGTATTCAGCAAAGAAGGTTCCTATATAAATGGTTCTTGTGTCTGAAACTTTTACAGAGAAAAGGTCTTTATAAAACCAGTCGCCGTTTACAGAATTCAAAATATCGTAGCTGCGCAACCCGCTGTCTGTTACTAATCCAGCCAGCGCCTGGCGATGAACAATAGGGCGTCCCCAATCTTCAGTACGTTCTTTCCACGAAATAATGTTCACTTTTTTGTCGTCCGACCGAACATAATGCACTCCTTTGCCCGAGCATTTTGGTAGTTCGTTTATCAGTTCGGGCGCGTAGTGTGTATTTACATATTCTACGTATTGTGTTACCCGTTCGCGGGCAGCTATCAGCGAGTCGCTTTGTTCATAATTCTTTGCAAAGTCGTTGGCCCAATAGTTCATTTTGTCCAGTAATCGCGCCAATTGGTTATCTACGATTTGTTGAACAGGTATTTTGGGTTTGTCCACCTTTTTAGCTTGTGCAAACGAGCATGTATTTACTGCAACGCAAATTGCTGATGCCAATATTCCGCCTATGGTTGCTGTTTTCATCAACTTGCAGTATGTGCTATTTTCTTTTAGCTACAGCAATAAGGCTGCCGCCAAAAGGAAGCGATAATCCCATTTTTATCAATACTTCATCAATTTTCATGATAGCCGTGAAAATGGTGTTGATGACAGGGTGAATGAAAATTTCCATGCCCTGCGCTTTCAGGTCTTCATTCTTTTGCTTTTTGTTTAGTAGGCGCGATATGGCCATTGCCGGAAACAATGCAAATACAAATGAACCTATATACTCTATTTCAAAACCTGCATTCTCCAGCTTAGACCTCAATTCCGCTTTAGAATAGCGGCGTTTGTGGCAGGCATAGTCGTCGGCTATACTCCACATCCACATATATTGCGGCACGCTAATCAGGAAATGGCCTCCCGGTTTTAGCGCTTTGTGTATGTTCTGCATCACCAGTTCGTCTTGGTCTATATGCTCCAAAACATCAAACGAGCCTATGGCTTCAAATTCTCCGGCAAATGGAATTTTTGTAGCGTCGAGCTGGATAAATTTTGCGTTCGGCAGGCGCTTTTGCGCATATTTCAATCCCTCAAGATAGATCTCGGCGCCCCACATCTGGTACTCTGGAAACTCTTGCGACAAGCCAGACAATACATATGCATTGCCACAACCTATTTCTAAAAACTTCTTGGTGTTATTCTTGTTAACGTATTTTCTTACAAGCGTCTTTATTACATTATTGCGCGACCTGAACCAAAAGCTTTTGCTCTCTGCACGAAACAAATCGTCAAAACCTTCTGCATGAAATCCATCATTTTGTTTCGCAAGGTCAGGAGCATAACATTGAATACCATCTATCGTGGTGAAATTTGCCATAAATTCTTAAGCGGACATTAATTTTGAAAGGTGCAAATATATCAAAAATTTATGAAAAGAATGGATGCGTATTAATCATTAAACCGCCGCAACATATACCCTGCAGCGCTATTGCTATAGGTGCAGGGTATATGTGTTGCGTGATCGGTCTGTTATATTAATCCCTACCAAACGGGCTAATCAATGCTGTTTATTTCATTGCGGCAATACCGGGCAGTTCTTTTCCTTCAAAATATTCCAGCATGGCTCCCCCGCCTGTAGAAACGTAGCTTACTTTGTCGGCCAAATGAAATTTGTTTACTGCTGCAACGCTGTCGCCGCCGCCTACCAGCGAAAAAGCGCCCTTAGCGGTTGCCTCAGCCACGGCTTGCGCTATAGCCTTTGTGCCGTGCTGAAATTGCTCCATTTCGAAAACACCCATTGGGCCATTCCACAAAATGGTTTTTGAAGCGCCTATAATTCTGCGGAAATGTTCAACAGCCATGTTCGAAATATCCAAGCCCATCCATCCTGCTGGTATTTCATTGCTGAGGGCCGATGAGCAATTGGCGTCAGCCGCAAATTTATCGGCAATTATGCTGTCGGCAGGAAGGTGTATGCTCACGCCCTTTGCTTCCGCTTTTTTCAGCAGTTCCAGCGCCATTTCTTGCTTGTCGTCTTCGCAAAGCGAATTGCCAATATGGCCGCCCAACGCTTTGAAAAATGTATACGCCATGCCGCCGCCAATGATAATATCTGTAGCCCGGTCGAGGAGGTTTTCAATGATCATTATTTTGTCAGAAACCTTTGCGCCGCCTATAATGGCTGTAAATGGTTTTTGGTTATTATGCATTACCTGTTCCGCTGCTTTTACTTCGCCTTCCATTAGCAGGCCAAACATTTTCTTGCCTGCTGCAAAATACTGCGCTATAACTGCGGTAGATGCATGCGCACGGTGTGCCGCTCCAAAGGCGTCGTTTACATATACGTCGCCCAGTTTTGCCAGTTTTTCGGCAAATGCTGCATCGCCTTTTTCTTCTTGCTTGTAAAAACGCAAGTTTTCAAGAAGTAATACCTGACCTTTTTGTAGCGCTGCAGCTTTTGCAGCGGCTTCATCGCCAGCGCAGTCGTCGGCAAAATCTACGGTTACGCCCAGTACTTCAGAAAGGTGGGCTATTATGGGTTTCAGCGAAAAATCTGCAAGCGTTAGGCCTGGTTTCTTTTCTATATCTTTCAGCGGACGGCCCCAGTGACTCATCAGAATAACGCTGCCGCCGTCGGCTAATACTTTTTTTATGGTTGGCAAAGCGCCGCGAATTCTTGTGTCGTCTGTAATAACGCCGTTTTTAATTGGCACATTAAAATCTACGCGTATCAGCGCTTTTTCGTTTTCGAAATTATGGTTTTGGAATACGGACATAAAAAAAGGTTGAAGAATTTGATTTTCGCAAAAGTAGTCTAAATCTTGTTTTATCAGAATAGATTAGCAGTAACAATGATAGCTTTCATAAGATGTGCACACCACTAAAGCTACGCTGACAAATACTATGAAGTTTCGTTTTATTGCTTTTAGTTAATACTTATGTAATCCTTTATTAATTTAGTATAGTCACAAAAATTATTTAATTTCGCAGCGCTTTTTACCTAAGGCTCTGTTTTTTCGATACTTGTTTTCCATCGCTTGCCGGGTTTGGGTCTTTACCTTACAATTTTCCACCTTTAAATTTTATATAATAACCACAAAACCACAAGTATGAGAAAAACCTTTATCTTATTGTTCGCGCTGATTGTGTCTTTTGGCGCTGTACAGGCACAGACAACCAGTATTGAAAAAAGCGAATCCTTCGATGAGCCCAATGACGGATGGAATAAACTAATGCAATTGAAAAACGGGAATACCGTATTTTTTCACTTTTCAAAAAAGGAAGGTATAGAAGTAACTATTTACGACAAAAACCGCAAGCAGATATCGAGCAAGACACTGGAAAGCGATATGTGGGAAGCCAAGAAAATGAAGGTGTCGCAAATAGAAGGTCTATATGAGATCAAGGGACAGCCAGTTATCTTTTTACAGCAGATACAAGACCACACACCAATACTGTATCGTATAGTAATAGACCCACAAACGGGGGCTAAGATAAAAGAAGATAAAATTGGCGAATTGTTGCAATACAAAGCATTTGCGGGTTATGCACTACTTTTTGGCGGCACCGACCCCAATAATTCATTCGTAGAAAAAGATCCGGCATCAGACAATTATGCTGTTGTGTATTTCAATGGTTTTGCACACGAAACCAATGCCCGCATAGAAGTAGTGCATTACGACGGCGACCATAAAGAAATTAATCGTGCATTTTTTGCATCGCCGGGCGGCAAATTTAAATATTTGCGCTTCATAGGGCTAACTGTAGACGGAGATAGAAATTTGTATCTGTGCACCTACGGTTTCAATACTGGCGCAGACAAAGAATCAAGAATTATCGTATCGCGCTTACGCAAAGGCGAAAAGGAATTTGCCAGCAATATGCTCGATTTCAGCGAAGATTTTAAAGATACCAAGGCGGTAATGCATTACAACCCGTCTACTAA
>CAZLPE010000005.1:9139-43750 GCA_964561325.1 uncultured Flavipsychrobacter sp. | reverse complement strand
CGGCGGTAATACAAATGCGTTTATGTCGTTCGACTATGTGAATACAGACAAAGCTCGCTATATACTATTTAACGATGCGCCAAAAAATATAGAAAAAGATGCCACAGACAAGCGCACCGCGGTGCAGGCTGTGAGCAATACGCATACTATGTGCTACAAGCTGGACAATGGCAAAGTAACGCGTAGCTATCTTTTTGGCGAACCTAAAGACGATAATACGAATAGTTTTAGCTACATAGAGGCATCCAACTATCAGAAAGAAACAAAAACCTATGCTACAATAGTTGTAGAGCGTGTGAAGCGCGACAAAGAAACACGCATTGTCTGGGTTAAGTTTGAATAATATACTGTTGCTTACTTTTTTAGATTGGCATTATTTTGTCTATTAACAGACAGGTAATGCCAATCCGCATTATATTCGCCGCCTTAAATCAATTAATTAGACCTTATATGAAGAAATTCCTGTTGGCATTTGCTTTGGTGGCAGCACAAATAGCCCCAACCTTCGCACAGTCATTTCCAGTAGAAAAAAGCGCCGCCTTTAAAGCTCCCCGCGATGGGTATAACAAGCTTATGCAGCTTAGTAATGGCAACACCTTTTATTTTCACTTTTCGAGAAAAGAAGGAGTAGTTGTAAAAGTATACAACAAAGAAAGAGCGCTGGTGAATACCCAAAAGCTGGACGCGACCAAAGAAATAGTAAAAACATTTGGTCGCTCTACGGTGCAGGCTGTATATGAGATCAGCGGCAAACCAGTGATGTTTTTGCAGCGTACAATAAGACGGAAAACCAACGTTGTCAGGTTCATTTTCGATCCCGTAACCGGGCGCAATACGCAAACAGATACCGTTTGCGAATTGCCAGAATATGTTCGGGGCGCTTCTTATGCAATGGCTTTTGGCAATGTAGACCCTATAAATGCGTTTATAGAAAAAGACGCTAATTCTGATTGCTACGCTATAGTGTCGTTCGATGGCTTTGCACACGAATCCGGCGAACGTATACAGGTTATGCACTTCGATGGTAACCACAAGTTGCTGAATAAAGCCTACTATGTAGCGCCGGAAAACAAGTATAAATACCTGAGCTACCTGGGTATGACAGTAGATGGCAACAAGCAGGTATTTATGGCCACATATGGCTTCAATACCGGCAAGCAGAAAGACTCGCGCGTTATCATTTCGCGGCTAAAAAGCGATGAAAAAGAGTTTGCGCACAATATGCTCGATTTCAGCGAAGACTTTAAAAAGACTTCATCGGTAATGAAGTACAACTCCGGTACAGGTCTTTTAGAGCTAATGACGCTTACTTATGTGGAAAGCAAAGCAAAAATGTTTCAGGATGCGGTAAGCTACTACCTAACCGTAATGAGCTACATAGATCCGGCTACGCTAAAGCTGACCAATCTGAAGCCGTTTGAAGCGCGATTGGCCACTGCCTATGCAACTGAGCAGCTTAAACTGAAAAAAGGTATGGGCGGTATGCCGCAAGAAGTGCGTGTAAACAAAGACCATAGCACAGTGGCGATAACAGAAGAAATGCGCACCATAGTAAGGTCAAGCAAAAGCGGATCGACAGTGCACACAAGGCTGGGCGGTATCGCCATTTCTGAGCTTGATGAAAAAGGCGATGAAAAATATGGCTATGCTATAATGAAATCGCAATACACACGCGGCTATTTTCCAAAGTTTTATGGTATTAAGCGCGAAAAGGGATACTGGCGCAAGGGATTTGCAGATGTAGGTGAATCGAGCGGAGCTCCCAAAGGATTTAAGTACACGCACGCCAACAGCTTTATGTCGTTCGATTATATCGACGGAGCCAAGGGGCACTATGTGATCTACAATGAGCTAAAGAAAAATGCAGAGAAAGACCCTTCTGATAATCGTAAGAAAGTAGTGAAGGCGAAAAAACTGCATACTTTGTGTTACAAACTGGATAATGGTAAATTGGTGCAGACCTATTTGTTTGGCGCACCCGAAACCCGTAACACCGAAAAGTTTGTACAGATAGATGCTTCTAACTATGCGCCTCAAACTAATACATATGCAACCATAATGCTGGAAAAGCTAAAACACAAGCGCGAATGTAAAATAGCATGGGTGAAGTTTGAATAAAGCGTAGTGAATAGGCAATTGTGTACATACGCATTGGTACGACTATCAAGTTCTACAGTTCGTATTGTTTCTTGATTCTCTAAAAATAATTTAGATTTATCGTATCCCTTAAATGAGCATTCCTCATTTAAGGGATACGATTTTTATAGATTGTTATAACGAACTAAAATCAGTTTTTATTAGTAGAAAGTCGTTAGTAGAAGGTAGAAAGTCGTTTTGTGTGTTTTGCCTCACCCCTCTCGGCCTCACCCCGACCCTCTCCGGGGGAGAGGGAGGTGTGGTTAGGTGCGGTGGGGTTATTTGGGGGATTAAGCCACCGCCACAAAATAAAAAAAGACGTGCTAGCACGTCTTGCAATGATATTAAGTGTCGCGTAGATTATTAAATTACTTTAACGTTAACTGCGTTCAAACCTTTTTTACCATTTTGTACTTCGTAAGACACTCTGTCATTCTCACGGATTTGATCTTTCAGACCTGATACGTGAACGAAAATGTCTTGTCCGCCGTTAGCTGGCGTAATGAAGCCAAATCCTTTGGTTTCATTGAAAAACTTTACTGTACCTTCTTGCATTTTGAATTGAATGAAAAATTAATAATACGCAAATCTACATTTTTTTTATAAACAACCAAGAAAATCGGTAAGAATAATAATCCAGTTTGCCAACTTTTTTTTACCGCTCATTTTGGGCTATTCATTCGCATTTACGCGCAGTATCGCCCGGCGCACTCCGTAAGGTTTATCGTTATATCGCTATTTATTGATACTTTTGTACAAACCGATAAGAACTTTGGAATCCGTAGTCTATTTTTTGGTGATACCTTTTATTTATCTCCTATCGTTGTTGCCTTTCCCGTTACTTTATGGTTTTTCCAATTTTGTTTATTTTATCCTCTACACTGTTATTGGCTATCGTAAGGATGTAGTAATGCAGAACCTGCGAAATTCGTTCCCTGATAAAAGCGAAGCGGAATTGAATAAAATATGCGGCGATTTTTACCACTATCTATGCGACTTGTTTCTCGAAACATTTAAGACCTTAACGATCAGCGAAAAGGAAATGCTGAAGCGTTGCAAATTCAGTCCGGATGCGTTACAGCTTTTTGAAAAGTATGCCGCCCAAAACAAAAGCGTTATTTTGGTGATGGGGCATTATGGCAACTGGGAGTGGGCAGGCAATACCTTTAGTTTGGTAGGAAAGCACCAGCTGTATGTTATCTACCATCCGCTACGCAATAAGCGGTTTAATGACCTGATGTACCGTATGCGCTCCCGTTTTGGCTCGCGACTCATACCTATGAAGGAAACCTACAAGGAAATGCTGTCGAATCGCGGCGGACTAAACGCTACTGCTTTCATTGCCGACCAAACGCCGCAACCCAACAACGCCTATTGGACCACTTTCTTAAATCAAGATACTCCCGTATTTAAAGGTGTGGCTATCATTTCCCGCAAGCTCAATTTTCCGGTGATATATGCGCGGATAGTGCGCACAAAACGAGGTTATTACGAAATACAAGCTGAACTGTTGACAGAAACTCCTGTCGAACTAACAGACGATCAGCTGTCAGAACTACACACAAAAACACTGGAGGCCGATATTATTAAACAGCCAGAAATTTGGTTGTGGTCGCACCGCAGGTGGAAACACAAACGCCCCGCTCAGCAATAATTCTGGAACGCTAATTCGTTACAATACTATCCTGAATAATACGCCATTGTCGCCGGCAGCTATCAAATTGCCGTTAGGGCACAATGTTAGCGCTCTAATACATTCGGTGGTAAACGATTCGTATTCTGCCCAATGCCTCCCGCCATCGTCGGTGTATATCAGCGCGCCGTTGTCGCCGGCAGCCCAGCCATGCTGGCTGTCTTTAAATGTCAGGCATCTCAGGTAATATTTTTTTACGGTAATATCGCTGCCATTTCGTAGTTCCTCCCAACTCACGCCGCCATTAGCGGTATGGTATATACCGCCGCTCGATCCGCACAGCCACATTTCTTCGCCATGCGCTTCCATAGCGGTGAAATTATCGCCCTTCACATCCTGAAATGCCCAAGTAGCGCCCCCGTTGGTTGTTTGCATTACCGTACCATACCCAAAAATATATCCCTTGTCGGGCGTTATCATTTTTATGCCATTTAGCCCAAACAAAAATGTTTGCGTATCTATTATCTGGAAGCGAGCATTTACCCGCGTTATGGTGCACTGGCGTTGCAAAACCGTGCTTACAAATATGCCCGTGTCGGGCTTGCAAAATGTGCCGCCTACATAGTGCAGCCAGTTGTCTATTCTATTAAAATTCCAGGTTCTTCCGCTATCGGCAGAGTGCAGCACATCGCCGTCTACGCCGCAAAGGTAAATCGCGCCATTTGCCGCCACATCCATGCCAAACATGGCCTTCCCAAGTCCAGCTACGGTAGCCGATGTGTCGGCAATCCATGTATATCCGCCGTTGGTGGAGCGACACACCGCTGTTTTAGACCATATGTCACCTCCCGCCAATACGGCTGTATTATCATCTATAAACTGTACATTGTTTATCCGGCAGCTTGTCTGGCTATTTAGGCGCTGTACATTTTGCAGATGCAGCAAATCTTTTTTGCAAGAATTTATGCCTGCCGTAAGCGAAAGGTATAGCGCCGCTAAACCAATGCGCATAGCCGGGCGCAGCGTAGGAACATATTTTTTATTTATGCGATGTAGGTGCATGGTTACAAAAATCGTAATTTTTTATTGCCTTATACCATTTGCCGGGCTTTTAGTTCCAGGTATTTATTTATCACGTCTATGCTCAGATTTTGCGGCGTGGTCAGTATTGATAAAACGCCATGTCTGCGTAGTTCTTTTACAATTTGCCGTTTCTCCAGCGCAAATTGGTCGGCAATGGTTTTTATGTATATGCCTTCTATGCTATCCGGGTTCGTTTCGTGTATTTCTTTCAGCAGCGTATTCTGGAAAAACACCACGCAGGCAAGGTGCCGCTGCGCTATTTTCTTCAGAAACGGTAATTGCCTTTCCAGCGACGAATAACTTTCGAAATTGGTGAATATCAGCATCAGGCTTCGCTGAGTGATGCCTCTGTGCACAGCGCTCCAAACAGCGTCGTAGTCGGTTTCTTTAAATTCTGTTTGTGTTTTATATAGCGTCTCCAGTATGCGGTGTAGCTGGTCGCCGCGCCTGTCGGCTGCTACTATTTCGCCTATTTTATTGGCATAGGTTATCAGCCCGGCTTTATCCTGTTTCAGCAACGCCACATTCAGCAATGCGAGACTTGCATTTATAGAATGGTCGAGCAGCGTCATACCCTCGAAGGGCATTTTCATGTTTCGGCCTTTATCTATCAGGCAATATATTTGTTGTTGTCGCGCATCGGTATAGGTATTCACCATCAGCGATGTGCTGCGGGCTGTAGCTTTCCAGTTTATGGTGCGCACATCGTCGCCCTGCACATAATCTTTTATTTTCTCAAATTCCATGCTATGCCCCAGCCGGCGCACCTTTTTCGATCCAGCTACCGCGCTGCCTGTCACCGCCATTAGCTGGTATTTGCGCAACTGCTGAAACGCTGGATATACTTTTACTTCTTCGGGCTCGGCTATCGTAAAACGTCGTTTTAGCAGGCCAATAGGACTTGAGGTGTAGCATACCACCATCCCGAACCCGAATTTGCCACGCGTTAATGGCCGTAGCGTATAGCTTAGCTGCGTTTTAGAACGGTATTTTATGGCAGTTTCAATTAGAAAGTCGCGCACCTGAAACTGAAACGGTATCTCGTCTATGACCGAACATTTCACTTTAAATGGGTATCTGTTGTCCAGTTCTATCGATATTTTATTTTCGTCGCCAATACTAAACCTTGCCGCCATGTGCCGTTTTGCCACGATGCCGCCTGCAATAAAAAACAAAAGCGCATAATCTATCAGCGTAAATCCAAGCAGGGCAGCAGTGGTTATAATAGCGGGATGGTAGAGTAGAGAAACAAAGAAAGAAGTGAAAAACAGCACAACGCAACCCAACATCAGTAAGTACCAATGTGTGTGCAGAAACAGATCGCCTATATATTTTTTTATAAACTTCAAGTTTTTGGTTGCTGTTGGTTAGTTAGCGTGGTATTTCCATTCTTGCCAGTATTTCTTTTATTACATCGTCTGTGGTGGCGCCTTCCATTTCGCGTTCGGGTGTCAGCAATATGCGGTGGCGCAGCACGCAGGGCGCCGCCTGTAATATATCTTCAGGTATCACAAAATTTCTGCCCCGCAATACGCTGAATGCTTTTGCTATTTGCAACATCGCAATAGACGCTCTGGGTGATGCGCCCAGATACAGCGATCTGTCGTTTCGGGTTTCGTACGTTATTTTGGCGATAAACTCCAGTAGTTTTGGCTCTATGTGGTTTTGTCTTACCTGTAGTCGTGCATTTTTCAGTAGTTCGGGGCTAAGCAGCGGCTTTATGTCGTGCAGCATTTCCGTTATTTGTTGCCCATTGTGGCGCTCCAGTATCTGAATTTCTTCTTTCAGGTTGGGGTATCCCACGGTTATCTTCATCAAAAAACGGTCGAGCTGCGCCTCGGGTAGCCGGTAGGTGCCTTCATGTTCTATTGGGTTTTGGGTGGCTATTACCATAAATGGCGCCTGCATATGGTGCGATATGCCATCTACCGTTACCTGCCGCTCTTCCATCACTTCAAACAGCGCCGCTTGTGTTTTGGCGGGGGCGCGGTTTATCTCGTCTATCAGCGTTATGTTGCTGAAAATAGGTCCTGCTTTAAACTGAAATGTAGAACTCTGCGGATTGAACACGCTTGTGCCCACCACATCGCTCGGCATAAGATCGGGCGTAAACTGTATGCGCGAAAACCGCACGTCTATCAGTTTAGATAGTAGGCGCGCAGTCAGCGTTTTGGCTACGCCGGGGGCGCCCTCTATGAGTATATGGCCATCGGCAAGCAGCCCCGCAAGCAATTGCTCTATCATAGTGTGTTGGCCCACTATTACTTTGGCTATTTCGTGCTGTATCTGTTCTACAAAATGAGCTAGCGGATGCTCGTCAGGTAGTAAATGTTGCGATTGTTCTGGTGATTCCATTATCAATAAATATTTTTATAAAATTGCTGAATAGTTGTGTAGAGCTGGTAAAGGTAAGCGTCGTCGGTATGCGCAGAGCCTAATTTTATTTCGTGTATCATATCAAGCAGCATCCGCACTTTTGCCTCTGGTTGACCCGATTTTATTGTAAGCTGAGCAATAAACTGTTCGTTAAGTAAGTTGGTGTTCAAAAAATAATGTGTGCGTACCCACTCCAGAAACTGCATAGTCATTTTTTCGGCAAGGTTTTTATGATTGCCTTTGTTGTAATACAACCTTCCCACTGTTTCTATAAATGATACCGAATCGTTTTTCAGCATTGGTATTACAGGAATTATACGTTGCTTGCGCTTACCCTCGAATAGTACATAAATAAGTATAGCAAGCAAACCCAAAATAATAGCATAACGCGTAGCCGGGTACCGCCACAATACATTGCTGTCTGTTGTTTCGTCGCTATGTTTGAAGTAGTCGCACCAGTAAACATGCGCTATATCTCCGGGTAGCGTTTGCCAAATGCCGCTCAGGTATTTTTCGTTTGGGGATTGCAGCAAAAAATAATTGCTTATCGTAAGTGGGGCTGCATGCAGTGTTATATGTCCGTCGCCCAACTTGTATCTTACAAAGTTTACATTGTTTTTTACATAGCCCAGGGTGTCGGCTTTTAGCCGGTACATCAGTTTTTCGGCTTCTACATCATAATACTGATCCGCACCAGCCGGTACTGGCGGATTGCGTTTGTAGTAGGTGATGGAAGTGTCTTCTCCTTCAATTGTGTATACAGCCGAATCCGCAACAGCGCTGTCTGTTTCCGTGTTTTCGTATTGCAATACGCTTGCATAGTAAAAAACAGTGTCTGCATTAATCTCGAAATAGCTCCGTATCGGGCGTCCGGTATATCCGTATTTTGTAGTATCGTTTGCCAGTTGCAGCGGTTTCAGATCTTTATCTGTAACTGTAAACTGGTTGAATAAGTAATCTTCTCCGCCGCATTTTTGTTTGTACAGTTTTAGCTCGGTCTCTATTTTATTATCCAGATGGCTGGAAAAAATCACCAGTTCATTGCCTCTTTCTACAAAATCTTTTAGCGCTGTCCATTCATCGTTGCTGATGTAGAAGTCGAGCCCCTGCGCCACCAACAGCGATCTGCCGGATTCGTTGTAGCGCATGGCATCGTCTATACTTGTGTATCTAAACTGACCGGGCAGCGTTTCTTGCTTAGCATTAGGAAAGAAAAATTTAAGCGACTCGTGCGCCAGCCAGGCGCCGTAGGGGTTTTTGTCTCTGCTTTCCAGCGTGGGCCGCCATTGTTCGGCGCTAAGGCCCTTCTTTTTTTTATTGCAGCCTGCTGTGGCGGCAGCCAGTAACAACAACACGAATACAATTTTTCGACTCATCATGCGCCCAATTGTTTTCGCGTATTGTTAAACAACGCAATATAGTCGTTGTAGGTACTTACAGATAGTTCGCCACCGCCATACCAGGCATATTCATAAAGCCGCGTTATTTGCTTAAATGCCGGCTTTACAGCAGGCGATTGCAGCTCACTAAGATATATATAGTTTGTTTTGTCTTGCCGGTATTGAATCATGTTTTGCTGCTGCAGTAGTTGCAGCAAGCGCATATAGCTATACCTTACTGCCATCCGCATGTCTTTGTTAGCCACGGCGTTCCGCAGCAGCGCCTCCCAATCTGTAGCGGTTATGTCGTGATCGTTCTCCACCATTTCATCGCCGCTGTCTATAAGTTTTTTGTTTTTTCTGAATAAGAAACTGTCGCTGTTTATGAAAATCCGGTAAATAATATAGCCTAATAGCGATAAAACAATGATCCAGACGACCACCGTTCCCAATCCGCTTGATAGTAAGGCGAAAAAACCTTTTATTAAGCTTTGGTACCAGCCTTGATCGTCTGTTGTTTTTTTATTGTCCTCTTCCGGGTCGCCTTCCTGTTCGTTGGCATAAGTAAGACTTTTATCGCTGGTAAGCTGTTTCCATTGTGCAGCCGTCATTTGCGCTACGTTTTGCTGCGGCATTGCCACGCTGTCTGTGGCTGCACAGGTACGGTTGGTAATGCCCGCAAACAATAAAAACAATATCAACAATAGTCTATTGCTCAGGCGCATTAAGGTTTTGTTTTTTGCTAACAATGATGGGGTACACAACAAAATACCAAATAATAAAAGCTGCCGATGATAATAAAATCAAAAGGCTCATCCATACCGGCATTTCGGTATGGCGGGTTACAAAACTCTCGAAAAATGCTGCAACTACAAATATCGGCACAAGGCTGACAATTATTTTAATGCTATCCTTGGCGGCGGTGCGCAGCGACTGTATGCGTGTATACGTACCCGGGAAAAGTAGTGCATAGCCCAGTGAAAGGCCGGCGCAACCCGCTATTACTATAGCGGAAAGCTCTAATGTGCCGTGCACGAAAATGACCAGAACAGATTTAAAGCCAAGGTTGTGATGAAAAAACATATACTCAAATACACCTACCATCAGGCCGTTGGTAAACAATAAGTACAAGGTTACCACACCTGCGGTTATACCCATTGTATAGCACAAAAAGGCCACCTTTATATTGTTAAACGCAATCTGAAAAAACATGGATACACTATCTGCGTCTTTATAAACGCCAAACGGATTACCTGCGGCTATATTACGTTCTGTCATATCCACATACCCATCGCCCAGTATGGCGCGTATAAATGTTTGGTCTACATAGGCCGAAAAAACGCCAAGCCCAACAAAAACGAGAAAAAATAGAAACGTAAATAACAGCAATCGGTGATTGCGCCGTATTACCAGCGGTAGCTCGGTTGTCCAGAAGGTGATTAACCTGCGTTTATTTTCCTTTTTATTTTTGTAGATACTCAGGTATATGCCCGCTGCAATACCATTTATGTATTTAATGGTATTGCCATGCGGATAAAACGTTTTGGCATACGACAAGTCATCGACCAGATAGGTAAATCTTTTCGCAACTTCATCCGGGTCGTCGGTAGCTTCCTGATATTGTTGCCACCTGCCTAAGTTGCGTTTTATAAACTGGCCTTCACGCATAGAGTTGTTTAGCGATAATAGAAACTAAAAGTACATTATCTGTCCAATAAAATCGTGTTTTGTTACACTCTTTTCTGCAAAGTATTCGGCAACCTACTTGCCCAATTAAACTGGCGTTGACAGGTAATGCCCTGCCAACGCCAATATTATTCGTACACAATTTTAGATACGTACTTTCGGCCCTCTATGTCCATCCTTATCAGGTACAAGCCTGTAGGTAAACGGTCGGTTTGCAGCAATGTCGTGTTGTCCCATTGGTTGGCAGTTATTGTTTGGTTATGCCACATCCGCCCAATGGCGTCTGTTATGGTCAGTTGCATTTGTACGCCTGGATTTGCATTCCAGTTTATAGTTATTGCTCCGTCGTGTGTGGGGTTAGGATAAATATTCACTATCGCATTCCCATCTACCCAGTCTACAGTGCGTATAGGTAATACCAGCGCCGTATTATCATCCAGATAGGCCGTAAGCCTATAGTGAATTTGAGTTCCAGACGGCAAAGTACCAAAGTCGGTATCCAGAATGTTATATTGTTTTCCATACAGACGCCCCGATTTTTTATCGCTTATTTTAGCGAAAGCTTTAGTTCCTATGGCGCGCTCTACCACATATCTTGTGGCTACTCCATCAAGGTACGAGGTCCAGTTAACCCCAACCGCGCCCTTTCCTGCCATTCGGGCATTGAGCAGTATAGTGTTGGCCTCTGAATCGTTGAACATTATTTTCCTTACCGGCGAGTAATAGGGCGTTTCCTTACCCTGCATCAGCCATTTCAGGCGATAGTAATACGTGTGTTCATCCGATGTTATGTTTACAGAATCTATAATAGAATACATGCCGGGGTTAAGTCCGTTGGCAGCTATTGTCTTTATTGTTTCAAAGGCTCCAGAGTCTTCCGCCCGTTGCAAATAGTAGCTGGCTACCGCAGTGTCTATAAGCGAATACCAGTAGGCGTTTACATTTGCTCCGTTTCTGTATGCTGCAAAGTTCAGATAATCGGTGTTTGCGGCAAAGCAATTGGTTGGTCCACCGGTGTTAAGCCAAAACTCCGAAAGCGGATTTACCTTTAGTTCTCCATAATAGCCTTTGTCGTATGGTACCCATTTTATTTTGGCAGCAGGGTAGTAGTTTAGTACACCGCCCGTATCATCGGCCAGCGTTTTATTCTCCAGGCCCGGCATTGTGCTGTTTGCGTACTGCGTTACGCCAAGCGAGTAGGCATCAGATACAGGTGTGCATGATGGACAGTTTTTTGCATTTTGTACAGCCACCAATTCACTATCCAGCAAATACAGGCGCACGCCGATACTGTCTGAAATCGTTTGATTTGATTGTATTAGGTAGCTACGCGGCATTACAAACTGTGTCGCTCCGGGGTTTATTATGGTTTCCTGCCGGTACAAAGTCATACGCACATTACCTACATTGGTTAAACCGGGTTGCAAAGCGCCCATAAGTTGCTCATTGAGCAACACCGAGTTCCAGGCATTAGCAGACGGAGTTACCGCAGCTGTTTCCTCGCCTTTTGCAGGCAAAATTGTTCTTGCTTTGTCATAAATGTGTATGTCGTCTATAGCTATGCCCTCATATGTTGCGCCCGGATCGGTGGCCAGTGCAAAACGCAGGTGGGTAGTCTGTCCCGATCCAAGTTGCGGAATGTCAGTTGTTACCACGTGCCAGCGCGTTGCGCCCGGGCCAGAACTGTTCCATACCTCAAATGTAGAGTCGTACCAGTTTGTGCCTTTGCCCGACTCGCCCAGTTTAGTCCATACGGCTCCGTCAAACGAATATTCTACAAATGCTGCATCGCAAAGTGTATTACCGCAGTTTTCTATATCCATTGCCGCGCTAAAGCTCAGCGTTGGTTGGTCCATCTGCGAGATGTCGAAGCAGGGCGAATACAGATACGATCGTTCCAGGTTGTTGTATCTGCCGGTCAGGTTAGTTTTCCATGCTTTTGTTCCACTGGCTGCCTTGTTTATTTTAGGGCTTGCCGGGGCGCCATACTGCCAAGAGTTACGGAATCCGTCGGAAAAATAGCCGCCATCGCCTTGTTCAAAATTCTCGAGGTAGGGGAAATTCGTAACAATCTCGCTATTGCGTATTTTATAGTTGAGTATACTATCGTTGTCAGTGTAAGAGTCGCCGGGCTGGCGGAGCCATACGTTTAGGGTATGGGTAGCGCCTATGGGCACGCTTAGTTCCTGAGCAAACGTATAGTCGGCGCTCGATTTTGCTTTAATTGAGTCTATCAGTCCGCTAAATGTAGGCCCCCCGTCGAAGTTGTAAAAAACCTGAACATTTCTAAGCACATTGTTTACGCCATTCGTTACCCGTACGGTTAGAGGGGTAGATGCAGGCAGCCCACAGTTGGACGGAGCTGGCGACAATACCGCTGTCAGGCTTGCGTCGTTGGTTACAGTATACAGTTTAAAGTTATCTATTGTAATGCCGTTGCCATAGTTGTAGGTAGCTATCAGCGACGTATCGTTCTGGCAAATAGCCAGTTGGGCGCTTGTACTGAAGTTATGTTTCCCTTTACGGATAGCGTCAGTGAGCGATACAGATTTTATATGGTTCAGTATACCGGGGTAGGTACCAAGGTTGTATCCAGCTAATGTTTGCCAGCCCGCGGTATCATTGCCGCGCGCGGAAATAATATTGCCAGCGGCCGATTTAGGTATGCCATGCAACATATAGTCGAAATCTACGCGCACTTCCGCATTGCTGGTATCGTATCCACCTAGATTAAAGGTGCCTACAAAGCGGTTGCCGCTACCATTTTTTGAGCTGAGCTTTTGGTCAAGACTAACCGAACGAACGCCGGCGAGTGTAACGTCGGCATGTACAAACGACCGCATTCTGCCTGTGTCGTTAAGCGTAAAAAAGTCCCAATGGCCATTGGGCGACACACCCACTGTGTCGTGGTTAACAGACACCTTGCCCATTGTTTCAAAGTCGTCGCTAAACGGGGTTGCGAGGTTTAGTGGCGTGTTGTCTATATTTACTATAGTTGTAGTCAGGGTGTCGTTTGTAGCTACTCTGTCGGTTGCAGACAAATTGTGTATTGCCACCCGAATTATATGCGGGCCAATAGCCGTAAAGTCGATCCCCGGTATGGTTATTTCTTTAACGCTATTAGCTGGCAGCGTAGTTGTTCCGGCGGCATTTGTCCATGCGCCGCCATTGTGCTGCCAGGCAATGGTATAGCCCGGGCAATCTGAACTATACAGATTTTTAACTAACACCTTTAGCTCCGTTCCGCTGGTCATTTGACTGCTTGTATACATGCGGCCATTTGAAGGAGATGTTATCCGCTCAAGGGCAAGGTCGCCGTTTGATACTGATTTGGTGCAATTGCCATTATTGGCTACGGTGATGGCCGCCACGCTACGATAGCCTGGTGCGCCATCTATAACAGGCTGTACGGCTACATATGATTTGTTGCGCAGCGACATACCGCTGTAGCTATATGCGGTATCTGTTGTAGAGTCGCATAACTGCAGGTATTGACCAGCTTTTTTGTGCAGGTAGTATTTGCTGGCATTGGGTATGGGCGACCAGTGTATGTTGACATAGCCCGGGCATTGCGCAGTATCCAGCACTGCTACAGGTTGCTTATTGATATTGAAGCGTTGAGAAATAGCGGCATCCGTGGTGTTGTTTCGCGTTATGCGCACTCTACACCTACCCGAATTAATGCCAGACGGCATAAAACTAATATACCGTATGCTGGCCGGAATGGTGTCGCTCAGCGTTGTCCAAGCTGCGCCATCGTCAGTGGAGTATTGTACGGTAAACCGATTGCCGTCAGATATGGTATTCCAGAATATCCTTATACTGTCTTTGTCCGACAGTTGCTCGCCTCCCAGCGGGTAGGTGAGCGTTAGTCCTTTGGGTATTATATCGTATGTTACCACATACGGTTGAGGGCCTTTGGGAATACTGTACCCTTTAGTTGAAATAGTGTAGGTTCCTGCCGGCGGGTTTGTTATCATCACCTGTTCGGTATTGTTCAGTCGGTCGCGCTGCTCGGTGGCTACGTTATTAACGTTTGTAGGCGTAGGATCAAGCACGAGCGGCAGGTGGGTGGCGCCGGTCGGGTCGGTTACTGTTAGGTCCAGATCATTTACCAGTTCTTTTGCAGCAAGCGCGCTGCCCGGAAAGTCGTTCCATAGCAGCATCACCTTTACCTGCGCTGTGTTAGGGGGTATCGTAACGCTTACGGTTTGTGAGTCGCCGTTAGATAGGGTATTTGTCCGGTAGTTGCCTGCATCCAATATTTTTAGGGAGCGCGAAATATCCATTCCTCCAAAACCATAACTAAAGTCGGGACCCGGATTGCCAAGGTCTAACGCGCCGTTGAGCATAACTGCTCTCATAATGTCGGCGCGAGGTTGCACGCCGCCGTTCAGTCGTTTATAGTGTTGGGTAAGAATAGCCAGCCCGCCTGCCACCATGGGCGAAGCCATACTTGTACCCGCCGCCCATATATATTTATCTTCTGCTATTGTAGAGTACGACCCCAAACCTA
Organism: uncultured Flavipsychrobacter sp.; assembly: GCA_964561325.1. Taxonomy (GTDB): domain Bacteria; phylum Bacteroidota; class Bacteroidia; order Chitinophagales; family Chitinophagaceae; genus Nemorincola. Next base: position 28,941 of record CAZLPE010000005.1, on the reverse strand, counting down.
TTGCCACCATTTCAGGTTTTAATCGTCCGTCTTTTACAGGCCCTCTCGATTCATCGTCGGCTTGTATCAGGTAGTCGGTCATGCTGCCCACAACCAGCGTGTTTTTAGAGGGTTGGTAGCCTCCGCCAACAGTGGCAAACCCTCGTAAGAAGGAGCCGCAAGTCATGCCGCCATCATTGCCGGAGGCAAATACGTGTTGCACTTCCGGGTATTCCAGCGCCATAGTATCCATAAACTGCGAATAGCTATCGTAAGTGCCGCAGTATTCGCAACTACCCGCTATGAGGGTATACGAATTGTTGGTAATGGTCATATTGTAGTCGCGGTACATGGCTCCTGTTGCGGGCAATATCAGGTCATATAAAAAATCGACCAACGAAACCCTTGGCGCCATACTTACCGCCAATGGGTCTACCAATGCGGATGCGCCTACAATACCATTCACATGCGCGCCGTGGTGCGACAGCGGCGCAGGGCTGAAGTCTGTTATGCGTCCATCCATATCTGCATGCAGTACGCCGGAGCAGTTATCGCCGACACCCACGGTTACACTGTCTCCATTGAGCTCGTAACCGCCATAGTTGCGACTGGCAACAGCCACATTTCCTTTCACCGCCGGGCGCGATTGAAGGTCGAGCGGTACTATATCTGTAACCGGGCTAATGTATTTGATGCCATACCATTGCGCTAAATTATACACCTGATTGCCTGCCAGCGTTACTCTGTAAGATCCATAACGTTGTAGCGGGCTGTTATTTACCTTGCCGCCCCTTGCTGCTATCTGTGCGCTCAGTTGTGCAGCAGTCACATCTGGAAACACTGTAACCAGTATTTCTACCGGCTTGGCGCTGGCGCGTACCTGTTTCCATACAAAATCATCGGCTTTCCATTCAGGCTTGGTTTCGGTAATATTGTATATGTTGTTTTGCAAAGCGCCGTCTACGTTCGCGCTGTAATCTATTATTGCATTGTATGCATTATCGGGCAGGTAGTCAAACAGCGTTATACCGTTGCGCTTTAATGCCTGTATTTGGGCTGCATCGGGTAGTTTGATAAACTGTATCAGCGCCTGCACCGGTTCTTTGGTTGTTTGCCTTTTATCGCGGCTTGCTGCAAACCAGGCTGCGGCATTGGAAGAAGTTGTAATATCGCCCGCTTTCAGGCGTATGGTGTGCGATGGGTTTACCTGTGCTGTAACATTATTGCCCGCAAGTAGGGTAGCTACGAGCAATGTACAGAGCAGTTTATTTATCGGGAGTTTAATTTTTATCATAAGTATACTTTATAACGCACATTTACGCAATATTGTTGTAAAAATACGTGAGAAAATGCATCCTGCTTTGTTTTTATCCTATGCTTTTAGCGTGCGGTATATCGTTTTTTCTTAAACCTTTCCTAAAGCACGCCGCTGCATGGGCAACTTTTAGTTACTTTACTGTGTGAAGCATTATTTGGTTTTTTTGGCATTTGCTTTTTTTGCAGTTACGTGCCATGTGTTTGCTCAAAACGAAAACTGGGACACTTACCTTGCTACTTTTGGCGATAAGCAAGGTTCGGTTTTGGTGGATATGGAGCTTATCTACAAGGCGCCCGACAAGAAGCTGCCGTTTCTGGTTATAACTGGTCCGCATGCGCAACTATGCAATAAAAAAGGAATGCCTGCCGCCGATGAACTGAACACGCTTGAGGAAATACTCAATGCAACCGATAACTTTATTACCGGCGTTACTGCTAAAACACTGGCAGGTACGTTTATGTTCAATTGTAACCGACTGAACTATTATTATGTGCGCGACACCGCCGACGTACGCAACGCCATAGGAAGGATGTACAAACGCAGTTTTAATGGTTATAAATACACGGTAAACATCAAGTACGACCCCGACTGGATTACCTATCGCACCTTCCTTTATCCATCTGAAGAAACAAAGAACTGGATGGATAATAGCAAGGTAATAGCAGCACTGCGCGCATCGGGCGACAGCCTGAAGCAAGAACGCGATATAAAATATTTGTTTCGTTTTGGCGAGGATAGCGCTCGTGAGGCATTTCAATTGTTTGCTCAGGGTAAGGGATACAAGGCCGATGTTGCTCGCAAAACAGAGACAGAACAGAAAGTGTTTGATATTATGCTGATTAAGCGCGGTTCGGTAAAAATGCAGGTTATAGATTCTGCCACTACCGAACTTAAAAAAGAAGCGAGGTTGCACAATGGTTTTATGGTAGGTTGGGACGCCAAATTGTAGTTGCAAGAACTGTTACCATAGCAGTTCGTTTTATATAAAACTTGGTTCAATGGAAATCCGATCGCTCGAAAAAACTACACTGGAACAGTTGCTCAACGCTTGGGCGCTTGCTTTTCAAGATTATCCGTATCAGTGGACGGCCGATGAACTGATGCGTATGTTGATCCGGCGTGGGTATGTGGCGTCGCTGTCCTATGGCGCTTTCGACGGCGATAGATTGGTAGCGTTTACGCTTAATGGTTTAGGCGATTACAACAACATCTTAACGGCTTACGATACTGGCACCGGCACCATACCTGAATACAGGAACCGCGGATTAGCTGCGCAAATTTTCAAAGCTGCAGCCGAAACGCTAAAAGAGGCAGGCGCCCGTCAGTACATTCTCGAAGTATTGTCTGAAAATGCAGCAGCTATTTCGGTCTACAGCAAACTGGGTTTTACGGTATGTCGCAGTTTCAATTACATGATACAGCAGGCCTCCAAAATCAAATTCCTTGATAGTGGCCCTGAAGACAATATATCAATAGAAGTTATTGAATGGCATAATGAACATATTGCCGATTACCTATCCCACATGACGGCTTGTTGCGATTTTTCGCCCTCATGGCAAAATACGTTCGACGCCATATTGCGTAGTTCTGGTGGTTTTGTATTGTTAGGAGCCTTTCAAAATGCGGCTTTGGTAGGGTATGCGGTAGTAAATGGATCAGCCGGCGATATTGCGCAGTTTGCTGTAGATAGGGCTCACCGCCGTAAGGGAATAGGTAGCCGTTTGTTTAAAAAAGCATGCGCATACTGCGCTGCTAACAGAATACAAGTGATCAATACCGATGCGCGCGGCACGGCAATTACTGCTTTTTTGGCTGCGCACAATATGCCCGTTACCGGCGCGCAATACGAAATGGTGTTAGCTCTTAATTAGTCGAGCGGTTCGCACGAAAACCCATGGTTATTGAGCGTATCAATTATTTTAACCCGCGACACTGCGCCGCATTCTACTCTTAGAATTCTGTCGCAATCGTCAAGGTCGAAATTAATGCGTCCGTTTGGAAAATGACGTTGCAGGTGACGCACAAGGTTTTGCGAGTCGCCTTCGTCATGCACATTTGTTTTAAATACCTCTACCATCTTTTGTTATTTTCCTAAGATCTCCGGAGTGGTTGCCGCTATCCAGTTGTTGATCAGTTCGCTTAGCGCTGTTTGGTTTTGCTCTATTGCTCCTGCATCTTTTAGCTTTATTGTAGCGCGGTCTTTAGCCAACCAAACAAGTAGTTTTGCATCGTCTTTAATTACTGCTTGAAGGTCGGAATTTTTCACTTTCGCTCCGTTGTGCAATATTAATTGTACGCACTTTTTTTCGCGCGGATGAAACGTGGCAAAATCGCCGCCACAATAATAACTGAGCGTATTCCATTTAATACACTCAGTTATTTTATCGTTGGCGCTTAGTATAATACTGCGCGTTAAAAGAATTTCATTTTTTAACGGATGCTCCAGTTCTGCAATATATTTCGATACATTTTCTGGCGTCATTTATTAGTAGTTATGCCGGTACTTGATTTGGGTCGCTATAAAATACTTCCCACATATGTCCATCTAAGTCTTCAAACCCCCACTGATACATCCAGCCGTTGTCGGTAGCTTCCCGCGAAGCCTTACCTCCGGCATCTACGGCTTTTTGCACTATATTGTTTACTTCTTCCTTGCTACCCAGCGTCAGACATATCAACACTTCGGTAGTTTTTGTGGCGTCGGCTATTTCTTTATCTATAAAGGTTTTGAAAAATGGCTCTGTCAGTAGCATTGCATAAATGTGCTCGCTGATTATCATGCAAGTGGCGCTATCGTTGGTAAATTTTGGGTTGAATGTGTAGCCAAGTTTCGTAAAAAAGTCTATAGATCTACTAAGATCTTTTACTGGTAGGTTTACAAATATTTGTGTTGCCATTATGTGTTGATTTGTTGTTTTGTATGTGATATATGTTTAAACTATTTTTCCAGTTCTTTTTTCAAATTGCCGAGGCCTTCCGATATATCATCGCCAAGCTTTTTCTCCAGGTTTAGTACCAGCAGCATAAAATTTAGCGGGTATTTCATAGAGCTGCTAATGCCCCATTTCACTTTTGTTTGTGTTTCGCTCACGCTCTCTGTGGCCATATATGCTTTTGCACGTCCGTCGAATGGCTTTATGAAATGCAGATCCAAATCCAAACGCTGCCCGTCGGCAATGCCGATGATTGTTTGCTCGCCTTGCCCCACGTTTTTATTGTCGCTGTCCCATGCTGCGGCAAATCCAATCGTTCCATCGGTTCCTTTGTAGGTCTTACGCGATTTTGGATCCATCATTACCCACTTACTGTAGTGATCTTGGTTTTTGAGCAGCTTTATGTAGTTAAATACCTCTTGACGGGGCTTTGCAATAACGATCTCTCGCTCCAGCGAATACTCTTTTTTTGTGAACAGAGCAATAATGAGCGGCAGACTTAAAATGATAGCTAAGCCTATCAGAATTTTCACGAGCATGTTATATGTTTTTGGGTGTTTAAATCATTGTTTTTTGTTCCGGTATTGGGCATAAGCCATTTAAACTTTTGCGTTTCTTCATTTGTATAAAACGCCTGATTAGTAGCACATTAGCCGAAGCATTTCATTTTTTTAGCCTTATTGGTCTAAAACTGTATGTAATGTAGCAAACCTACTCTATGTTTCAAAACAAAATAGGGTGTTATACGACTTTGAGGGTGGTTGATTGCGACATTTTTTATCCCTAATTTTGATACATGAAGCATGTTTCTATTCTTGTGCCACAGGCCGCAGTTTTGGCCAGTATAGATGATCCTCGAATAATGTTTACGGGTGTAAATGACTTTTTAAGGTCGATGAACCAACAGCCATTGTTCAATGTTCAGTTAGTAGGACTTACTAACGAGGTAAAACTACACGATGGCCGCTTTACTGTACATGCCGATGTTTTGCTCCCAGATGTTGCCCATACCGATTTGGTGATCATTCCAGCCCTTACCGGCAATTTACAAGAATCGGTGCAAGTAAATAATGCTTTTATACCGTGGATAGTTGCTCAGTATACCGCCGGCGCTGAGGTGGCAAGTTTGTGCTCCGGCGCCTTTTTCCTGGCTGCTACAGGTTTACTTGATGGTAAGGAATGTTCAACACACTGGGTGCATGCCAATAATTTCAGGAACCTGTTTCCAGATGTTAAGCTGGTGGATGGTAAAATTATTACCGAAAAAGACAGAGTCTTTACAAGCGGCGGCGCTACCTCATACTGGAATCTTTTACTTTTTTTGGTGGAAAAATATGTTGGGCGAGATATGGCGATACTTGCTGCCAAGTTCTTTTCGCTGGATATAGACAGAACAAGCCAATTATCCTACACTATGTTTCATGGTCAAAAATCGCACGATGACCAACAGATTAGAAAGGCGCAGGAGTATATAGAACAAAATTATCAGGAGCGACTAACAATAGATCATCTGGCTACAACATTTGCAATTGGCCGTCGCAACTTTGAACGCCGCTTTAAGAAAGCCACCTCTAACACGGTCGTGGAGTACATACAGCGGGTAAAGATAGAAGCCGCTAAAAAGAGTTTAGAGTCTTCGTTGCACAACGTAAACGAAGTTATCTACAACGTTGGCTATTCAGACCCTAAAGCATTTCGCAGCGCTTTTAAACGTATAACCGGGTTATCGCCCTTGCAATACAGAGCAAAGTTTACTAAGACTGCTGCGCTAACCATGTAAACAGAAAAGCAACAACCAAAACAAAATAATACCGCCAATATAAGCGTTCGCAACAAATTTGATACATTCTGCAACATTTGTTACTGTCGTAGCAGGCATGTAGCCTTATTTTTGTAGCGTACTATTAAAAAAAGTAATCTTATCGCGAATTTTATAAAGAGCATATTCAGAATGCAATACTGGCCTCGCCCTATATCCGGGTATGCTGCCCGGTAGCAACGAATGTCTATTTAACAAACAAACGATACGCAGCCCATATATCCCGAAGCCATAAATCAGCAAGTTACTCGCCCGGTTCGTTTTAAAGGTGTCGCTAAGCCTTTATTCGAATTGGGCGTTTTATTGTAGTATTCTACGATTCAGTCGTCGGGGCTATGTGGCATTTTATAGTAGTTGTTGGTAACTTCGCAATTGGTACAACAAGTTCTGATTTACCATTTGTACACACTAACTCCTCCTCAGCACACAATGAATGAAACCTCTGGTATGCTTAATTCGGTTCCACCCGTAATTGCCATATTTGTAAATGGCTATTGGAATAGTGGTGAAAGCACAGCCGGTGAGCAGATAGTAGCCAGCATAATAATGCCTGTAATAGGGGAACGCGAATGGAAAAAGATTAAAAAGGAAATTGCGCTAAAGTCGATAGGTATTTATCCGGGGCGCAGGTATTGGGGCGCCGATTTTATTAATGCGGCCAATAATTATTTCTCTGCATCGGCCAGTTTGTTTGTAGATGGCACTGCAAAATGGAATTCAACAGGCAAGTACAGATTTAAGGCGGGCGCGGCATTTGCCGAAAGGGAATACACAAATATCCTTTCTCTGCTTACCGGTTCAGATGGAGCTATGGGGAGTCTGTGTTTTTTAGGCCATTCTATGGGGTGTGCCTATGCAGCAGGTATGATCAGTTTTTTGGAAGGTAAGGGTGTTAGTATTAGCAAAGTGGTCATGTTGTCGCCAGCCGACCCGCACGATTTTGAACTCAATACCACTGCTCCTGCGCTACAGCTAAGCATATGCAACGATGTAGCGCTTGCTTATAAAAACAGCCTATTCAAAAGTAGCCACATCAAAGGTGTGCAGCGTTCTGGTGTTGTAAAGACAAATAGATCGCTTACCGATGATTTCTTACATAGTCATTTAGATACTAAGGTGAATCCAAAGGTTTTTGAATATCTGTATGATCTTGAACATTTGCCAGTGCCTCTGGCTGCCGCATCCACTGATTCGCAACCAACGCACTACGGAACCCAGTTTAAGGAAGTCCACTTCGGCGCAGTCTGACGAAAATATACCGGTCGTAATCGATCAGAGCTTAGAAGAAACCTTTGTTTAGCTCAACTCAAAAACGGTTATTTCAGGTAATATCCCCAAACGACCGGGATAGCCCAGGAAGCCGAAACCGCGATTTACATAAAGCGATTGATCGCCTTCTGAATATACACCTGCCCATTCTTTGTACAGGTATTGCACCGGGCTCCATTTAAACCACTTGCTATCTACGCCAAACTGCATGCCATGGGTGTGCCCGCTAAGCGTTAAGTTCACATCCTTGTACTCTTTTACTACCTGTTCGCGCCAGTGCGATGGGTCGTGAGATAGTAATATTTTGAATGGTATGTTTTTCTCTCGTAATCCCGAAAACGCCTTGGCCATGTCGCCATATTTCGGGAAATTAGCTTTAGCGCTCCAGTTTTCTATACCTACCAGCGCTATTTTGTCGGCGCCGCGTTCCAGTACTATGTGTTCATTCATCAGCAATCGCCAGCCCACTTTTGCATGTATCCCTTTCAGCGTATCCAGATTGTTCTTTTTTTCCTGCGCCGATTCCCACTCTACATAGTCGCCATAGTCATGGTTGCCCAGCGTAGAGTAAACGCCCATCGGCGCTTTCAGCCGGGCATATATTTCCTGAAATTTCTCGTCTACTTCCTGCGCTTTATTGTTTACCAGATCGCCGGTAAAGAGAATTATATCCGCTTTTTGATCCATAACGCGCTCTATGCCGTGGGCTACAGAGTGGTGGTTGTCGAAGCTACCTGTATGTATGTCTGATATCTGTACAATTTTCAGTCCTTTAAAACTTTCCGGTAGGGTAGGGAATCGTAGTTTCACTTTTCTTACTCTGTAACTGTAGCGGTTTTTTACTCCGGCGGTGAAGCCCAACAACGATAACCCGCCCAGCGTTATTGCTACCCGTTTCAGAAACAACGATCGCTCTATAACTGGCGCACTTTCCGCAGTTACCGATTCGTTGCGGTATATCATAGCGCTTATGAACCATGTTATAAGCCGCCTTATATCGTCGATAAGCATTACCAGTAAGATCAGAATTTTGCCAACAACAAAACCGAGAACGAAGGCTATGTATAAGTTTCGGACCAAATGGGGAACATTTGCCCAATTGATTTGCCGCATAACAATCAAGCCAAGCCAGCTTATTGCCGTCAGGAAAATATAGGAAATCGTTAGTGCGTTTTTCCATACCGTCGGCATGTTTTTTACCGCCGATTTTACCACTACCCAACTATAATACTCCGCAAGACCGATAATGCTAAGTATGATGAGGATTCTGAATTTCATAACTATAAAAAGTTGAAAGTAAGCGAACAAATGTTATCGCTATGTTGTAATATTATTTTGCTCGCTTTGCTATGCTAAAAGTAAGATGAAGGTTAAAACAGCAGGAATTCGTCTATTTGTTGTGCAATAGCTGCGGCCGTTGCAGGCTTTACAATTTCGCCTTGTTTGGTCATCTCTTCGTTTATGCGCGACAGCAATAGTTTATTATAGTGTACGTGTGTTTTTAAGTAATGAAGCACAGCCGTCATATGTTCTACCCCGCGTAGGTTGCCGGCTCGTCCGTCAGAAAGGCCAACGAGCGCCGCTTTTTTATACCACCAGCTCTTCTTTATGTCGCAGTTATCCATCATCAGTTTTAAAATGCCGGGGAAACTTGCATTGTACTCCGGCATAATGATAATGAACTTTTCGGCAGGTATCAGGAAATTTTCTTCCAGCGACTTCATCACAGCTCCGCGCTCCCATACCGGCTGATCTTCCAGCGACAAAAGCTTAACATCGGCTGTTCTCTCTTTTATTAGTTGGTAATACACCTTTGCCAACTTTAGCGTCATACTGTCGTGCCTGTTGGTGCCCGAAATAACTGTGATCATTTGTAATTAGAAATTCAGGTAGCAAAGGTGGCTACTATTTGTCAATTTACGCATTGCGGTTATTCAATAGCGGCAAATTTATTGTTATCGGGAGATAGCAAAATGATATAGTTAGCTAAAATCAAACGAACCATTCAACTGAATGGTTCGTTTAGGTATTTTATCGTCAGCAAGTTTTAATTAGTGGCAGTTGATTTATCTATCACATATACATCTTCGCCGTCGTGTTTCATCTTGTAATTTTCGCGCGCATACTGTTCCAGCTTTGCAGGATTATTCAGCAGGTCGGCACGCTCTTGCGTCATCTTATTAATTTCCGAATTCAAATAGGCGATATTGTCTTTGATATTATCTAATTCGCGTTCTTTTTGCCTCATAGACATCAAGTCGTTCTGGTCGAAAAACAATGCCCATACGGTAAATGCCAGTCCGGTAATTACATATTTGTTGAGCAGTTTCTTCATCAGCTTTTTCATAATGCGCTATTTAAAATTACAGATTGCTTATCTACCAAATTTAAGGGATTTTCCCGGATAATAGGCATTAAGTTTCAGTTCTTCTTCTATACGCAATAGCTGGTTATATTTTGCCATACGGTCGCTACGGCTTGCAGATCCGGTTTTGATCTGGCCACAATTTAGCGCTACAGCAAGGTCGGCTATCGTTGCGTCTTCTGTTTCTCCGCTTCTATGACTCATTATCGTATTGTACCCTGCATTTTGAGCCATTGCTACGGCATCCATTGTTTCGCTAAGGGTGCCAATCTGATTTACTTTTACCAGTAGGCCGTTTGCTGTATTTTCTTTAATACCTCTTTCCAAACGAGCTACATTAGTAACAAACAAATCGTCGCCAACCAGTTGCACTTTGTCGCCAAGCGCTTCTGTCAGCTTCTTCCATCCCTTCCAGTCATCTTCAGCCATTCCGTCTTCGATGCTTATTATTGGATATTTCTTGCACCACTTAACCCAGTATTCTACCAGTTCATCGCTGGTCATTTTCTTGCCATCGCTCTTATGGAAGTGGTATTTTTTGTCTTTATCGTTATATAGTTCGCTATTGGCTGCATCCATGGCAATAGACACCTGCGTTCCGGGCTTGTATCCGGCCTTTTCTATTGCTTTAAGCACAGTTTCTATCGCTTCTTCGTTGCTCTGTATATTTGGGGCAAAGCCGCCTTCGTCGCCTACGTTGGTGCTATAACCGTTTTCCTTCAATACGCTTTTCAAAGAGTGGAAAATTTCAACGCCCCATCTCAGTCCTTCGCTGAAGCTGCTTGCGCCAATAGGCATTACCATGAATTCCTGAAAGTCTATTTTATTATCTGCATGGGCGCCGCCATTCAGAATGTTCATCATTGGCACAGGCAAGGTACGTGCATTGGCTCCGCCTATGTAGCGATACAGTGGCAACCCAACGCTTATGGCTGCTGCCTTTGCCGCCGCCATACTAACCGCCAAAATAGCATTGGCGCCCAGTTTTGCTTTATTCGGTGTGCCGTCCAGCTCTATAAGCGCTTTGTCTATGCCGCGCTGGTCTGTTACGTCCCAACCATGCATTTCTTCGGCAATAATATCGTTAACGTTGCTTACCGCTTTTAAAACGCCTTTTCCAAGGTATCTTTTCTTATCTGCATCTCTCAGCTCTACCGCCTCATGTTTTCCGGTGCTTGCTCCGCTGGGTACTGCCGCGCGCCCCATGGCGCCGTCGTTTGTATGCACATCTACTTCTACTGTAGGGTTGCCACGGCTATCTAATACCTGCCGCGCAACGATGTCTGTAATAAAACTCATCCCTTTGATTTTTTTGATTTGCGGTACAAAAATATATTTTATTAGGCAAATTAGCGCATGTAATGGCTGTATTATGGCCAAACCTTGCCCTATTTCAGTTTTTTTAAGCTGACTGAATATGCCTCAATAAATGGAAATAGGTCGGCATTTGCCGACCTATTTCCATTTATTGAGGCATGACTAATACTATTTTGCAATGCTGATCTTAGCGCTAAAGTCGCCGTTGATAGTTCTTGCATTGATGAAGTATATACCAGCAGGCTGATCAAGTTTCACCTCAGTTGCCTTGTTGGTAGTAATGTTCAATTCTTTAACTTTTTCACCAACAACGTTAGTTATAGTTACAAACGCATTTACAGTTGCATCAGCTTCAAGATTAATGCTGAATGTACCGTTTGATGGGTTTGGTACAACTGTCATGTTTTTGTTGTTTACGTTTGTTGTAGCTATACCGTTTGGCTGTATCAGGCTGATTGTAGCAGTATCGGTAGTAGAGCCGCAAGTGTTAGTAACAGTGTAGTAGATGTTATCTACTCCGAAGCCCATAACTACATAAGATCCGAAAGTAACGGCAGGAGAAGCAGTAAGACCTGAATCGAATACTGACACTATAAGACCCATAGGGATGTTGCTGTGTGTGAACACGCCTTTTGCAGGAACGCCTCTGAAGAAGTAGTTGCCGCTAAGCGCTACTGAATTTGGACCGGTAACGCTAACCACTGGCTTAGAATGTACATTGATTACTTTGTAAACAGTAGTAGTGCCAAAACCGTTAGTGTAGCTGTAGAAGATAGTGTCTCTACCATTAGCAACGCCTGTTACTACGCCAGCGGCGCTAACTGTAGCCAATGTGTCTGCGCTAGAACGCCATACTCCGCCAGGTTGGCTGTTGTTCAGCGTCTTGTTTGCGCCTACGCAAACTGAATCGAAGCCTGTAGATGTGATTGCAGGAACGATTGGAGCTGGACCAACTTTGATAAGCATTGTAGAATGAGTAGTACCACAAGCATTAGTAACAGAATAAGTGAGTGTTACAACGCCCGTATCTCTACCTGTTACAGTACCTGTAGTTGCATCAATGTAAGCATAGTTTGTGTCGCTTATGCTCCATGTGCCGCCGATTGTTGAGTTGCCATAAGTACGAGTATTACCGATACCTACGCTATCCAAGCCAGATATTGCTGCAGCGCCGGCAGAAACAGTGATTGTGTCAGTAGTTACAAAAGAACCACAAGCATTAGATAGGAAGTAAGAGATAATAGCTGTGCCTTGAGATACGCCTGTAACGTTTCCGCTACCGTCTACTATTGCTACGCCAGTGCTGCCGCTAAACCATATACCGCCAGATACTGAAGGTGTTAAGTGAATCCAAGAACCTTCACACACATTTCTTGGCCCGGCTATAGTGCCTGGAGTGATTGGTGCATCTACTGTTACAGAATAGGTAGAAGTATCTGAAACGCAACCGTTGGTAAACACATATGAAATGGTAACGCCGCCAGCAGCTACGCCGGTAACTATACCTGCGCTCGATACTGTAGCGTTAGCATTGCTTGCGCTCCATGTTCTTAAGCCTTCTACGTTTGCATTAGTGAGGGTGATAGAACGACCAATACATGTAGTTGTAGGGCCAACTATTGGCGCTGCGCCAACAACAGTGTCTACACGTAACGGATGAGTAGCTACTGCTACGCCGCATGTGTTGGTAACTGTATACTTAATGGTGTCGCCGCCAAATATGCGACCAGTTACTACTCCAGCAGATGTAATAGTGTCGATTGCAGGATACATTCTGCTCCAAACGCCGCCAATGGCAGTGTTAGTTAGGGTTGCAGAAGAACCGCGGCATATTCTTGACGCTCCGATTATTGAACCAGCCACAGGAAGTGTATCTACGGTAAGCATTGCGCTTAACGAAGTATCTGAACCTGTGCCATTAGTTACAACCGCTCTATACCAGCTATGACCTCTTAAAAGGCTGTCGGTAGTAATAAGCAAAGTGTCTGTATGCGTGCGCGAAAAACCAAGCGTATCTCTCAGCGGCGTCCAGGTAGAACCATCAAGCGATATTTCCCAATGTACAGATAAAGGCAATGTTCCTGTATCAGCGGTAATGAATTTTACACGCGAACCAATACATGCAGCCGTATCCCTTGGATCTCTGGCTATACCGGGAACTCCAGCCTTAACTGCCACCGAACCTAAAACGAAGCAAATCGTTAGTAGGGTAGGGATGGAAAATAATTTTTTCATATTTTGTTTGTTTAATTTTTTAATAATATAATTATCAAAGTAGTCACTTCTTGCGGCCTTTTTAGCATTTTTTTAGCTATCGCCAAGCAATAATTTAACCCGAAAAACTATAGCCAGCAAATTTAATCAAATCAATCAAATTAATGCAAGTAGCCTCCGTCAATTTGGATATAATTAATTTAGTTATGCAAAATTAATTCTGCGTTATTTCTCCGTCTTTCGTGTCGTTAACATTATTATGCCCGGCTTCATAGCGGTGGGGTTTTATATTATTCCCCCATTTTCTAACCTCCGATATATCCTTTTACATAGTTGACGTAAATAGGCTATGAAATCTTAGTTAGAATGTGATATTTATTATTTCTTAAACAGTTAAGCGGCGGGTTATCAATCGCTACTGGAACATTACTTTAGTGAAGTCCGCGCCTGAATTCATCGGGCGTAACCCCGGCATTTTTTTTGAAGTATTTTGTAAAGTAAGAGTTGTCGCTAAAACCTAAATTCCATGCTATTTCTGCAATTGTAGCATCGGCATTTACCAGCAGGCGTTTTGCTTCCAGCATTATTCTATCTTTTATTATATCGCCTGCCGATTTGCCTAACAATTCGTTGCAAATACTATTTAGCTGCCCCGGCGTAATATGCAACATCAATGCATATTCTTTAGGTAATTTTTTTTCCGAATAATGTGCGTTGACGAGTTTTTTGTACTTCGCAAGTTGAGCATGATGCGTATTTATTGCAGTATCCGACACGTCGTTTATTGTCCGCGCTACAGTGATAAACAATGAAGTAAGCTTCGCACATATCATGTCGTGCGTAAGGAAATGGTTATTGTGCACTTCATCGATCACAGTTTCAAATAGCTCAACGACATTTTTTGCTGTCTCTGGTTTAAGGTTAACAACGCATTGTTCTGCCGCGCCCCTGAAAAAAGGAAAGCGCTCCAGGTATAGAGGGTCTTTTAAGAAGGCGCTAAAAAAGTGTTCAGAAAAGTTGATCACATACCCATCGGCTTCTGCGCTGAAATTCCAGGTATGCACCTGCCCCGGTATCATGAAGTATATTTGGCCGGGCTGAATTGTAAACTGCTGAAAGTCGATCGTGTGCGATCCGGCTCCGCTTGTAAACAGTAATATATGGTAAAAGCTGTGTCTGTGCGGGTGTAAAAAATGAGGATGTAGCTGCAAGTAGTTAGCAAAAGGCGCAGCCGTTACTTCCTCATGCAGCGGTGTTTCGTCTTTAATAGAGTTAATATGGTATACCGGGAATAATTTCTTCATTTGCGCTCTGTTAGCGATAACTTTCAATCAGGCTTCACCGATCGTTGGTTAGTGTTTTTATCGGTAGTGAAAGTAGTGAAATTATGTTTGGTTTTGTATCCTCGAATTGAGACTGTCATTTCAGTACTGCAAACATAAAACGACTATTGTTATCCTTAGGTCTCAGACGAGTTCAAGTAGATACAATATATTGGTATCCGGCTTTTAGTTTTTCCTCGATTGTATTTACGAAAATGGGCTGCAAGTTTTAACTCGCAGCCCATCTTCGTAAATTTTACTTGAGGTCGAAAGCGGATTCGAACCGCTGTAGCAGCTTTTGCAGAGCTGTGCCTAGCCACTCGGCCATCCGACCTTTAGTGATGCAAATGTAGTAAACTTTCTTTCTCGTGCAACTTTTATTGATTCATAAATTATTGACTAATACTTGCCGCAGTAGCGGCTTATTTTTTAGGTAGTTATTGGCTCGCTAATCGCTCTTTGCATTCGCATGCATACAACCTGAGCGTTATGGCGCGACATCTATCCACCATCAACTTGTCTATAACACGCCATTCGTAATTCGGTATCAAAAATTGCTCTATAAACCAATCAATCCACTTACTTTTACATCCATGTACCCCGATTTTCAATACTTGCTACAGGCGCTTTTTGGCGCTGCAATGCCCGATTGGCTTAGTTTGTTTAAAACTTTTGGCTTTTTAGTTGCACTTTCCTTCGTTGGCGCTGCATGGGCTACAATGCAAGAGTTAAAAAGGAAGGCGCAGCAGGGTATGTTTATCCCCGAAAAACAAACGGTAGTGGTTGGCCGGCCGTTAAGTTCTACCGATATTTTGTTCTCGGCTATTATTGGTTTTCTCGTAGGCTTTAAAGGAGGCGGCATATATGGCCGGCTTGCAGAGGTATCTCCCGACCCTATGGGTTATTTACTGTCGCTGAAGGGTAATGCTGTATTTGGTATTTTGGGCGCTATAGTATTTGCCGCTTTAAAATATTATGAAGGTAAGAAAGCAGAATTGCCAGAGCCCAAAACCGTAACTTATAATGTTTATCCTCACGATTTAATGACAGAGATCGTGGTTATTGCCGCAGTAGGAGGACTCGCAGGCGCTAAACTGTTCAATGCGTTCGAAACATGGGATGATTTTGTTAAAGACCCGATACACAATCTTACCTCTTCATCCGGTTTAACTTTTTTGGGTGGACTGATCGTAGCGACGCTCGCTTTTTATTTCTTTGCCCGTAAGCATAAAATACCTTTCGCTTATTTGTGCGATGCTGCCGCTCCCGGTATTATGCTGGCTTATGGTATTGGCAGATTAGGCTGTCAGCTATCGGGCGATGGCGACTGGGGGATTTACAACTCAGCTTATGTGTCTAATCCCGATGGGTCGTTGCGGTTTGTGTCACCTGATGAAGGATTGAAGGCAATGCAAATTTTACCGCCCGATGCACCTCATGCTTATGTTCATGCTCCCTCGTGGCTCCCTGATTGGTTGTTGGGTATGAATTTTCCGCACAATGTTGGTCACGAAGGTATGCCTATCCACGGGTGCGTAGGCGAGTACTGCAATGTGCTGCCTGTAAGCGTTTTTCCTACGCCTATTTATGAGGCTATTACCTGTATACTTTTGTTTTTTGTAATGTGGGCATTACGTAGCCGTTTCAAAAGAACCTTGCAAATGTTTGGGTTCTATCTAATTCTTGTGGGTGTAGAGCGTTTTTTAGTAGAGCTGATCAGGGTGAATTATAAGTACGATTGGGGCTTTATTCATCCCTCGCAGGCCGAGATTCTCTCTGTAGTTTTGGTTATAGCAGGTATCGGGTTATTGCTGTTTTATAAAGATCGCACTGTGCCGCCCACTCAGGTCGGCAGGAACGATGTCTAAGTTATCCACAATTTAGTTTGTCTGTATTTGTATCGAGCCACTGCGCCATTAATTGGCGTAGTGGCTCGATACTTTTGAGGAAATTTATAAAAAATGTCATTTACATCAGATCAATTATCGTCTTTAAACAGGATCAATGACCTTTTAGCCGACCTCGAACCTCGTATTTTCGAAAAAGTGAAACAGTTTCATGTTCTTGAAGCGCGCGGCAAAACGGTGAACAGCATGCCGGCAGTCGATGTTAGCGCCTCCTGCGTGGTAGTAAAAATAGCTTATTACTCGTCGGTAAATGATACGGGGCCTTTTTATACATTAACCACATCGTTTCCTCAGCGTATACCGCCCGATTTTGTGTGGGATACTATAGCGCATTTGCAGCAGCATAATTGGCCGGTTTTAAACAATCCTTGCTCCTACCTCATGCACAATTTGTTGCAACAGAGCTGTCAAAAACTAAACGACATCATCAATTTATCATTAATTGGTGTGCAGATTGATGTTTCAGATTACCCTAATATAGTTGCGAGCCTCCATTCATCGCCAGATTCTGTCGCCTGGAATGGAACCCGTGGAATTGCTTAACCAAGCCCCTAAATAGCCCTATGATTATGAAAAACAAACCCCGACCAGAGTATAGGTTACTTCGGTCGGGGTAATTGATTTGAAGATGTTAATCGACTAACTATTATTTCTGCGATAGCTTCTCTTTCAGGAATTTAAGTGCAAATACCTGCGCCTCGCCAGCCGACTTAGCGTCGTATTTTGGATTGCTGGGGTTAGCAAATGCGTGTACTGCGCTAAAATTATGTTGCTCAAATTTGTGGCCGTTTGCTGTTATCTTCTTGCCCAGATCGGCAACATCTTCTGATTTTATAAAGTTATCCTTGTCGCCGTATATGTATAACACATCGGTTTTCAGCTGTTTTATTTTCTTTTCGTCCTGCTCTGGAAAGCCGTAATACATTACGCAACCCGCTGCGGAGCTGCCAGCCAGCAAAGCTGTGTTGAACGACCAAGTGCCGCCCATACACCATCCGATAGATGCAATTTTTTTACCGCTACCTATTTTATTTAGCGCACCTTTTACTATGTCTTCCGCCCGTTTTTGTTGCAGTCCCGACATTAGTTTTCCGGCTTCCTCTGGTTTGGTAGCCACAAGCCCGTCATATAGGTCTATGGCATACACCTCTACGTCGCCGCCCAGCGCTTTTTGCCAGTTTTCGGCCTCACGTTTTATGTAGTCGTTCAGCCCCCACCATTCATGCACTACTATCAGCGCTTTGTCGGTTTTCTTTTCCGATGGTAAGTAAAACGCCATACCATCTACACCACCCGCAGTAGGGTATTGTATCATTTCTCCTTTTTTGGGCGAATAGTTTATTGGTAGCGGCGCTAAGTGTGCCGCCTCAAATGCCGCATTCAGCGCCAATGCCTTCATAGTATTACCCGTAGGTTTCTTACAGCAGCTTTGTCCATACACTGCAAAAGTGGAAAAGGAAAGAAACGCACCAGCTAAGGCAATTTTTCTAAAAGTCATAGTAATCTGTTTTCGACAAAAATAGAGCATAGACTTAACTTTCAAATCATTGATTTCTATTAGTATATAGCAAAAAAAGACCCGGCAGTTTGCCGGGTCTTTATAGAAGATTTTAAGATTAGTACAACTTTGGACAAGACCAGTTGTAGTTTTGATTTCTTTCGTGTTTGTTGATTCTTCCGAAGAACAACAGAGAGATTTCGTAGCCGCCCATGCCGCCTGTAGCAGGTGTGAAGCTCGATGCGTTTACGTCGTAGCTGATACCTAAGCGCATTTTAGACCATTCTAAAGCTATGTAAGGAGCAATAGCATCTCCGTAGCGATACCAACCGCCCAGGTAGAATATAGTATTTTTCTGATATTCCAGATCGTGACCCGGATTAAGAATGAAACCAACTGCTGTACCTATAAGTACTTCAGTAGCTGAAGCCTGACTTTGGTATAAAGCGCTTGCATACAATACTGTATGTTCGTTCATGTCGAATGCGCCGCCCAAGTAGCCAGTATGGCGACGGTGTATCTGGTGAGCGTCGGCAAGGAAGCTTTCAGTAGGTTCTGTAAGGTGGTAAAGCGAATATCCGGCATACATGGTTACGTGGTCGTGCACTTTGCCAGAATACATAATACCGCCATTGAAGTCGGGGTAGGAAAGGTCAAGGTTAGTAAACTTTTCCAATGTTGGCTTAGATACCTGACCCGAACTAACATCAAACATATCTTCGAATGTCAGCTTTTGGAAATTGATAGATTTTTGTACCAGATTACCTTGCAAGCCAAAAGATATATGTTGTTGTCTGTCGCGACCAAAAGCCTTGTGGTAAGCAAGTGAAAGACCAATCGTAGTATTTGTCAATCCACCGCTACCTGATTTGTCATACAGTCCCATTACGCCGAGTCCAAGTGCATCGCCTTCAGGTAATTTGCCTTTTAGCATTGCCATATCGTAAGATACTGTACCTGTAATATATGGATTAGATGAAACCGATGACCATTGTGTACGATAGTTTCCGGCAAAGCGTAGGTCTTCAGAAACCAGACCTGTCATTGCAGGGTTTAATGTAAGCGGTGATGTAAAATATTGAGTAAAGTGTACATCCTGAGCAATTGCAGACCCCGCAAACATCATCGCAGCACAAACCCCAAGTACTAATTTCTTCATTTTTTGCTAATTTATAAATACGCTAAAAAAAATCTGACAGCAATTTACGCGAAAATTTCTTTCCATACAAGACATTGGTAAATATTATTTTAGTTGGGCGCCATTTTGGATTTTTTGTTTGTTAGTTGGGCTTTAAGGCGTTCGCTATTGTTTCCTCCGCATTGTGTAAGTAGAAATATTTTTTAGTTCTTTCACTTCGGTTTAATACAGAATGGGCTTAATGTATTGCATAATGTGTGGAAATTACTCGTTTTGATCGTTATCCTCTATGTATTTGCGCACAAGAAATAAGTAAAGCAAAAGCATGCCGCCAATACCCAGTATGCTTATTAGTAAAATAATAATTTTAGTGGCTACTTCGCTAAGGCAGGCCATTTCCGTGAGCGTTATTCCTACTATGCAATATAGAAAATAAGCTGCAAATGAAAGGCGCAGCAATTTGGTCCGTTTTTTGCCAGCCGGCGTTACCTGTTCTGCAAAATTGTTTTCATCTGTTACTTCAATGCCCAGCGTCTCAAGATGTTGCTTTAGCGCAATCCATTGATGCTTGGACAAAGACGCTGCTTGAAATGAATATACTGCAAAATCTTTATTATAAACAGTAAGTGCATTCTCACTCCTGCCTTGTGTGTCGAATACTACTTTGGTGACATTTGACAACAAAAAAGTTCTTCTTTTCCATATAAGATTATGATTTTTTAC
>CAZLPE010000005.1:1623-9039 GCA_964561325.1 uncultured Flavipsychrobacter sp. | reverse complement strand
CAGCAATACCCGATGCGGACTTTATGCTTTTATCTGCAAAGCTTTTAATTTGTGCAAGGTTGCTGTACATTGTATTATGCAGATATTCAGTAGCGCCATTTTTAAATACCATCATCATCCCCTCAAAACTCTGCGTAGTTATGTATCTGAATGGCATTTTGCCGCTTAATGCAGCGCTTTCTACATCGGTCCAGAGGTAGGTACGTTTGTTAAACGCAATACCCCTATTATCAGCAACCACATTGGGGGCTAATTTGTAATAAGTATGTATAGTATACAGCCCGAGGTAGAATATCCCTAAGCTGAAAGCAACAATAAAATAATTGACCTCGTTGTCATCAATAGCAATGGCCATCAGTCCTGGTCCCAAAAAAAGTAGAAAGAAGATGGATGAAAAAGTCAATGTGCCATAAAAGGCAAGACTGCGCTTCGAATTTATGGTGTTGGAGTTTGTTTCAGGCAGTCGTTCTTGCATATGGTCCATTATTGCCGGTTGTTGTAAATCTAATTGATTTCACCTATAGTTTTGGTAGTATAAGCGCCATATACAGATAGGATTTTAGTAAAGCAATAAGGGCTATCTATACAGACAGCCCTCATTGTATTATTTATACGGTAGTTAACTATTCGCTTACTACTTCAAAATCAATTTCAACTACGTTTTCTTTACCGAAATCGATGCTTGCTTTGTGCGTACCTGCTTCTTTCACATCATCTACAATAGTGATGCGGCGGCGGTCGATTTCGTAACCTTTTTGCTCACGGATAGCGCGTGCAATCTGGATAGAAGTAACAGAGCCAAATATTTTACCGCTAACACCTATTTTAGCGCCAACTTTAATTGGAGATGCTTTCAGTATTTCGGTTACATTGGCTATTTCTGCCATTATTTTATCTTCTTTTTTCTGCATTTGTTTGCGACGCTCTTCCATTATTTTGGTGTTGGAATTGCTGGCCTCTATTGCAAACTTGCCTGGTATCAGGTAGTTGCGGGCGTAACCCGGTTTTACTGTTACCATTTCGTGGGCTGAGCCCAAATTATCAACGTCTTTTATAAGAATTACTTGCATAAATTAGTTTACTTTAGAAGGTCAGTAACATATGGTAAAAGAGCCATCTGGCGGGCCTTTTTTATCGCCTGCGATACTTTACGCTGGTATTTCAGCGAGTTCCCGGTAATGCGGCGGGGAAGCATTCTGCCTTGTTCATTCAAAAACTTTTTCAAAAATTCTCCATCCTTATAATCAATATAACGGATGCCCATCTTCTTAAAACGGCAGTATTTCTTTGCACGTTTTTCTACCCGTTGAGTAGTAAGAAATTTTATTTCGTTTTGCTTAGCCATTGTTCGAGTTTTTTAAGAAGCGTTTTCTACGTTAGAGGATTTGTTACGTTTCCGGTTATTGTATATTACAGCGTATTTGTCTAAACGCGTAACCATATGACGGATGATGTTTTCATCACGATTCATCTGGATTTCCAGTTTAGCGTTCAGCTCTGTCGGAGCGCTGTATTCCAGCACATAATAAAAGCCGGTGGTTTTTTTGTTGATCGGGTAGGCGAGCGAGCGTAAGCCCCATGCGTCTTGGTGATCAATCGTACCGCCGTTGTCCTTAATGAAGTCTACATACTTCTTCTGAGCTGTTTTGTAATCATCTTCCGCAAGTACGGGAGTGAAGATGACCATCAACTCATAATTCTGCAATTTGTTGTCTGTTGCCATAATATGTTTTAAATGGTTAATCCCTTTTGCCTGGCAGGAACTTTGGATACCTTTAAATAAACAAATGAGCGTCTGCGGATAATTCTATATTTTCGTTTTCGAACCTACTTACTTATTCCGCTTTTTCTCCTTTGCTTACAGTTAAGTAGCCGGGCAATTTTGGGATTGCAAAAGTATAGCTTAATATCTTTTATTCCAAAAAAAATATTCTATGCTATTTTGGTCTCACCTTTTTGTTTTGGCGCTCTTCAATTAGCCATTTTTGGTGAGGTCACATACTGTTTTTGTCTATGATAATAGTTATGTGTATTTCAACGTCGAGCTGAAGTATAGCGTTTATTGGTTTTATTGAGTTTTCTGTATGTCATTTATTGTGTTTTTCAGAAAGTTGAAAATGAAAGGTTTAAATAAGCAACCCTTTTTGTAGCTATTTATTGACATATTTGTCCACAAAAAAATATTTAAAATACAATATGATATGGTAGTTAACTAAGAAATAGCATTTTATTGCCCAAAAGTTAAAATTTTTAACTAATTTTAAGGTTGTGTGCAAATTGAAAAGCTGAATTCTCCAAAAAATGAGCGCTGATTTAGCCTAAAATTAACACTGCAAATATTGTTACCACCTGAAAACAAATCTGCGCAACATCGGCGTTGCGCATACCAGTAAATATCCCTTATCCTGACCTTACAAATACGGTTTGTGGGGCGGTAAATTTTTATTTGAGCTTAAAGAGTTTTTTTATGAGTGTAAATTCAATTATGTGTGGGATGGATGCACAAAAGAGACAATTTCGTAATTCAAACGGGGTTATGAGTCGGTTTGGTATGATTAGAATTTGGTTAGCCGTAGTATTATCCGTATTCGGGTTGGTTAGTAATGCCCAGACAGTTACGGTCATTAGTCCTACAGGCGATGGCGGATTTGAAACCAGCACTACTTTTGCCGGAAATGGGTGGACGGTAGTCAACCCTGGTACAAATGCATTATGGCAAATTGGCACTGCAGCTACAGGCTATTCTGGTGCGCGAGGAGCGTTTGTAGGCCCTACTTCATCATCAAATGCATATACCGTATCGACTACGCGCGTATGTCACATGTATCGGGATGTAACAATTCCCACAGGAGCTACATCTGTTTCTCTCTCCTTTTCTTTGAAGGGTAATGGTGAAACTGGTTTTGATCGGTTAACCGTATGGACAGCTGCTACCTCATTTACTCCGGCTGCCAATTCGCTCCCAACGGGGACAACAATATACACACAAGGTTCTTTTTATTCAAGCTACACAACTCAAACCGTATCCTTGTCTGGTGTTGCTGGCACAACTTTCAGATTGATATTTGTTTGGCGAAATGATGCATCGTTGGGTACACAACCCCCTGCCGCTGTCGATAATATTTCATTAACCTATTGTCCAGCTCCTGCTGCAATTGGCGGCGCCACATCTGTATGTAGTGGTTCCTCAACAACGCTTACTAATGCGGGCTCAGGTACCTGGAGCAGTACATCTACAGGCATAGCTACTATAGGCTCTGCAACAGGTGTCGTAACAGGTGTTTCTCCCGGAACAACAACAATTTCATTTACCAATAGTTGTGGTAACTCCACTTCCATGGTTTTTACAGTAAATGGCGCTCCCGGAACAATTACGGGAACGGCAAGCGTATGTACTGGGGCAACAACAACTCTTTCTACGGCTGGAGCCGGTACCTGGACATCTGGTAGTACAGGCGTTGCAACGGTAGGTACTGGAACAGGTATAGTTACCGGTGTTTCTACGGGCACTGCCGTAATATCATTTGCTAATGGTTGCGGTTCGCCAGCAACGCGAGTAGTAACTGTCAACCCTACTCCGGCTGCTATATCCGGGGCTACAAGCATATGTACAAGTAGATCTACCACATTCACCTGCTCTACAGGTGGAGGTATTTGGTCAAGTAGTTCTACAGGTGTAGCTACTGTTGGGTCTACAACAGGCTTGGTAACTGGCGTATCAACAGGAGGAGCTACCATATCTTATACGGTAGGTGGGTGCTCCACAACATATGCCGTGACAATTGGCAGTACGCCGCCTACAGTTACCGCAACGGCATCTCCAACTTCTGTTTGTGTCGGAGGAACATCAAATCTTTCCTCGACAGTTACTGGAGCGCCTTTATATTCTATTTCAAGCATCCCCTATTCATTAGTTACACAAACAAGTCCGGTCGCAGTGTCCTTTTCGAGTATTGATGATGGCACAGGAGCGATAACTATACCTTTTTCATTTAACTATTGGGGAACAAACTATACTACGTTAAATGTCGGTACAAACGGTTATGTTCAGTTTGGCACCGGTTCAACTTCATTAAGCGTAGCTGCATTCCCAACTACTAATATACCTGGCGCAATATCTTTGTTTTGGGGCGATTTGTATGTTACTTCTCCCGGTTCCGTTACTTATTCTACTGAAGGAACTGCTCCCAATAGAAGGTTCGTTGTTAAGTACACGCAAATTTCGCCATGTTGTACGTATGCCGATTCTTACGGCGGTGAAGTCATTTTGTATGAGTCTACTAATGTAATAGATGTTTTAGTAACCTATGCAGCAAGTGGAACACATGTTTGCGGTATTCAAAATCCGGCAGGTACTGATGCATTTGTGCCAACTGGACGAAATGCGGCTACATATGCTATTACAGTTCCCGAGGCATGGAGATTTTCGCCAGTATCATATAACTACCTTTGGACGCCTTCAACATTCCTTAGCTCAACAACTATCAGTAACCCCGTAGCCAGCGGCGTTACATCAACCACGGTTTATACGCTAACCGCAACTGCAAGTACGAGCTGTGAGAATACGGCAACAGCTACAGTAACCACTACGCCAATTAGCGCCATAGCCGGTACAATGTCCATTTGCCCGGGGGCAAGCACAACTTTGAGCAATCCTGACGGCGCTGGCACATGGTCGAGCAGCGCTCCCGGCGTAGCGACCATTAATGTATCAACTGGCGTTGTAACCGGGGTTTCATCAGGAACAACTACAATAACATTTACATTAACCTCGTCTGGTTGTACCACCACAGCTACATTTACAATACTGCCGCTACCCTCGGCCATAACCGGTACTTTGAGCGCCTGCGTAGGCGCCAGTAGTACTTTGAGCGATGCAACATCCGGCGGTACCTGGAGTAGCAGCGACCCGTCTATGGCAAGTATTGGCAGTACCACAGGAGTGGTAACAGCTGGTATGACCGCTGGTACAGCTACTATGTCTTACACAGTTTCGGGTTGTTCGGTAACTGCGTTGTTTGCTGTCAATGGTTCTCCCGGCCCTAACAGCGGTACGCCAACACTGTGTACTGGTACAACTACCACCCTGAGTAATGCAGGCGGCGTAGGTAGCTGGACAAGTAGCGACCCTTCTATTGCCACAGTAGGCGGTACATCCGGAATAGTTACAGGTATTGCCGCTGGCACAGCCAACATAACCTATTCAAATGGTTGCGGCACACCAGCGTTTACAACGGTCACGGTCAACCAAACGCCATCCGCAATTGGTGGCGGTACAATAACATGCGTCGGTAGTACCAGTACTATCACCAATACGTTTTCAGGCGGTAGCTGGTCGAGCGGTTCTACCGGCGTTGCCACAATCGATATTGCCACAGGTATAGTAACAGGTGTGTCTTTTGGCACATCGGTTATGACCTACGATTTAGGCAATGGTTGCGCAATAGCTACAAGAACACAAGTAGTAAGTACCGATCCAAGCTCCATTTCTGGCACAACAACGCTGTGTAGCGGTTCCACCACTACGCTGAGCAATACCACTGCCGGCGGAGTATGGACCAGCAGCACTACAGGTGTGGCAACAATAGGTAGCAGTACGGGCCTGATGACGGGCATTGCCACAGGCACAGCAACAATAACCTACAATACCGGATGCGGCACAGCAGCTACAGCTGCCATCACTATAATAGGCACGCCCGGTACTATAACAGGTTCGCCTAATGTGTGTACAGGAACTACAACTACGCTGAGTAATCCATCATCCGGCGGAGTTTGGACCAGCGCCTCAACTGGTATAGCAACTGTTGGTAGTTCTACCGGCATTGTGACTGGTGTAAGTTTGGGTACAGCAATCATAAGCTATACTACAAGTTGCGGAAATGCTACAATAGTTGTCAATGTTACAGCAAGCCCGCATACGGTTACCGCAGCGGCATCGCCATCGTCTATATGCGTAGGCGGCACATCGGCTCTGTCATCGTCAGCTACTGGCGCGCCATTGTATTCCATATCAAGTATTCCCTATTCGTTGGTTGCGCAAACAAGTCCGACAACAATTACATGGACAAGCGTGGACGATGATAATGTGTCGGCTACAATACCGTTCACTTTTAATTACTGGGGAACAAACTATACTTCAGTCAACATTGGTACCAACGGTTATGTTCAATTTGGTACTTCATCTACCGCCTACAGCGTTTCCGCATTTCCCAATACTTCAATTCCGGGCGCGATTTCGTTGTTCTGGGGCGATTTGTATGTTGCTTCACCTGGTTATGTTAGTTACTCTACGGAAGGTACTTCGCCAAACAGGCGTTTTGTTATCAAGTATTCTCAGGTTTCGCCTTGTTGCAGTTTCACCGATTCTTATGGCGGCGAGGTTATATTGTATGAATCGACCAATGTAATTGATATACTAGTTACGTATGCAGCGTCTAACGCTCACGTTTGTGGTATTCAAAATCCGGCAGGATCTGCTGCTTTTGTACCATCGGGTAGAAATGGCGTAACCTATGCCGTCTCTACGCCAGAGTCATGGCGCTTCACCCCATTAAGTTATTCTTATTCGTGGTCGCCAGCTACATTTTTGAGCAGCACCACTATAAGCAATCCTTCAGCCAGCGCAGTAACCAGTACAACAGTTTATACAGTATCTGTAACAGCGAGTACAAGTTGCGCCGTAAGTAACACAGCTACAGTTACTGTAAACCCCGTTGCTGCAATAGGTGGAACTACGCGCGTTTGTACCGGCTCTACAACAACGCTTACAGACGCAACCAGCGGCGGCACATGGACAAGCAGCGCAACCGGGGTAGCAACTATAGGTTCATCTACAGGCGTTGTTACCGGCGTTAGCACAGGCACAACAACCATTACCTATACGGTTACATCAACAGGTTGCCGTGCAACTACTATTGTCACCGTAGCGCCTACGCCATCGGCCATTACAGGAACGTTGAGCGCGTGTGTCGGCGCAAGCAGTACGCTCAGCGACGCTACATCTGGCGGTACGTGGAGTAGCAGCGACCCAACAATGGCGAGTGTTGGTAGCTCGTCAGGAGTAGTTACAGCAGGTTCTACAGCAGGAACCGCCACAATTTCCTACACGGTATCAGGCTGTTCAGCATTGGCTACGTTCGCAGTCAATGGTTCGCCGGGCGCAATTACGGGAACAACAACTGTATGTACTGGCGCTACAACAACATTATCCAATCCGGGTGGGGTAGGCAGCTGGTCGAGCAGCGACCCTTCTATTGCAGCGGTAGGCAGCGTATCGGGTATAGTAACAGGTATCGGTACAGGCACGGCTACAATTTCTTATTCGAATGGTTGTGGAACACCCGCAACTACTACGGTAAGTGTCAATCAGACACCGGGCGCCATTGGTGGTGCAACCATGGTGTGTACAGGTAGCAC
>CAZLPE010000005.1:0-1523 GCA_964561325.1 uncultured Flavipsychrobacter sp. | reverse complement strand
ATTACAGGAGGAACTTTAGTTTGCGTAGGTACTTCTATAGCGCTCTCCAACGTTTCACCCGGAGGCGCCTGGAGTAGTTCTTCTACAGGTGTCGCAACAGTAGGTAGCAGTTCTGGAGTTGTTACTGGTGTTGCAGTGGGCAATACTACGATTAGTTATACTACAGTTTGCGGTACATCAACATTAGCCATTACAGTAAACAATACGCCGCCGACAGTTACAGCCAGCGCCGCTCCATCAAGTTTCTGTACTATAGGCACCTCAACGCTCACAGGTACTGCCAGCGGAGCTCCGTTATACTCAGTTTCTAGTATTCCATATTCTTTGGTAACCCAAACAAGTCCGACAACGTTAACGTTTTCAAGCGCTGACGATGGTAATTCACCAGCGACAATTCCCTTCACATTTAATTATTGGGGAACAAACTATACTACCGTAAATGTTGGAACAAACGGATATGTACAGTTTGGCACAGCTTCAACATCGTATTCCACAACAGCATTTCCGAATACTACTATACCCGGAGCAGTTGCTTTGTTTTGGACCGACCTCGACGTTCTTTCGCCCGGCTCGATAACGTACTCAACCGAGGGAACAACGCCCAATAGGCGTTTTGTGATTAAGTACACGCAAATAGCGCCGTGTTGCACCTATTCTGATTCTTATGCAGGAGAAGTGATCCTGTATGAAACTTCAAATGTTATCGATGTTTTAGTATCCTATGCAGCCAGTTCTACGCTGGTATGCGGTATTCAAAACCCAGCTGGTACCGCCGCATTTACTCCGTCGGGTAGAAACGGCGTTGCATATTCTATTTCTACGCCGGAGGCGTGGCGATTTACCCCGTTAACGTATTCTTATCTTTGGTCGCCTGCTACTTACCTGAGCAGCACAACAGTTGCGAGTCCAACAGCTACTTCGGTTACTTCTACAACTGTTTATACATTAACGGCTACAGCGTCAACAAGTTGTGCTGCCAGTGCAACGACAACAGTTACCATCAATCCGCTGCCATCGGCAATAACAGGAGCTTCTGCTTTGTGTCAGGGTGCTACAACGACATTAAGCAGCGCTACCACTGGTGGTACCTGGACAAGCAGCAGTTCTTCTGCAACTATTGGTTCAACCACCGGTATAGTAACAGGTGTTACACCGGGCACTGCTGTGATATCATATACATTATCAACCGGCTGTAGTGTTGCAACTACCATCACAGTTAATCCAAATCCTGCGGCAATATCCGGAACGCTGAGCGTTACTGTAGGTAGTACTACCACGCTCACAGATGCTACTTCAGGCGGCGTATGGAGTAGTTCCAATACAGGTATTGCAACAATTGGTTCCACATCGGGTACAGCAACAGGCGTAGCCGCTGGCACCACTACCATTTCATACATATTAGGCACAGGTTGCTACGCAGCGGCAACCATGACCGTCAATGTAATATCTACTCCAATAACTGGTACTACAACAGTTTGCGAGGGTGGCAATGCAACACTTGCAAACTCAACGTCGGGCGGTAC
>CAZLPE010000004.1:66834-75300 GCA_964561325.1 uncultured Flavipsychrobacter sp. | reverse complement strand
GCGGCAAGGTCGGCTATGGTGCGGCTCACTTTTAGTATGCGGTCGTAGGCGCGGGCGCTCAGGTTCAGGCGGTCCATGGCTGTTTTTAGTAGCGTTTGGCCTATGTTGTTGATCGCGCACACCTCTTTTAGCGTTTTGCTGCTCATTTGGGCATTGCAATATATACCTTCTTTTTTGTCGAACCGGGTGGCCTGCACTTCGCGGGCTTTTATCACCCGCTCGCGTATATGGTCGCTGCTCTCGCTCATGCGCGATGACGATAGCTCGCTAAACGGCACCGGCGTTACCTCCACATGCAGGTCTATACGGTCCAGCAAGGGACCGCTTATTTTGTTCAGGTATTTTTGCACCATGCCAGCGGGGCAGGTGCATTCTTTTTCGGGATGGTTAAAGTAGCCGCACGGGCAGGGGTTCATGCTGGCTATGAGCATAAAGCTGGCCGGAAAATCTATACTCAACTTAGCGCGGCTTATGCTTACCCTGCGCTCCTCCATAGGCTGGCGCATCACCTCAAGCGCCGACCGTTTGAACTCGGGCAGCTCATCGAGGAACAACACCCCATTGTGCGACAGCGATATCTCGCCGGGCTGCGGTATGCCGCCGCCGCCCACCAGAGCTGCATCGCTAATGGTGTGGTGCGGACTACGGAACGGCCGCTGCGCTATGAGCGATGTGTTTACAGGCAGCTTGCCCGCCACCGAATGTATCTTGGTAGTCTCCAGCGCCTCGTGCAGCGTTAGCGGCGGCAGTATAGTGGGCAGTCGCTTGGCCAGCATGGTTTTGCCGGCGCCGGGTGGGCCTATCAGTATGGCGTTGTGTCCACCGGCGGCCGCTATCTCCAGCGCCCGCTTCACATTCTCCTGCCCTTTTACATCGTTAAAGTCTATTTCAAAATGACTCTGGTTTTCAAAAAACTCTTCGCGCGTATTGACAACCGTTGGTTTCAGCGTTTGGGTTTTATTAAAAAAGCCTACCACCTCGCTAATGTTGTCTACGCCATACACCTCCAGATTGTTTACCAGCGCCGCTTCGCGGGCATTGGCTTTGGGCACTATCAGCCCCTTAAATTTTTCAGCCCGCGTTTGTATGGCTATGGGCAGGGCGCCCTTTATAGAGTTTATAGTACCATCGAGCGACAGTTCGCCCATTATTACATAGTCTTTAAAATCCTCAGACGGCATTTGCCCGGTGGCGGCTATAAAGCCCAACGCTATAGGCAGATCGTAGGCCGCGCCAGCCTTCTTTATATCGGCGGGCGCCATATTCACCACCATACGCCCCCTCGGGCGATCGAAACCCGTATTCTGAATAGCCGATATTACCCTGTCTTTGCTTTCTTTTACTGCATTGTCTGGCAGCCCCACAATAAACACCCCAAATTCGCCGCCGGGTGTGTCTACTTCTATAGTTATGGTGATGGCGTCTACGCCGTACACGGCGCTGCCAAAGAGTTTTACGAGCATGCTTGTTACAGATTTTCCGCTTTATTTGGTACGGTAAATGTACTTATTATAGCCGATTAACCCCGCTATGCGGATACTGAAAAACTATATGCGCCCCACTGCAGTCGCCTACTCTCTGCCGGCTAAAAACGCATTGGAGCCGGTGCGTTTTTGCTCAACAATAGATATTCAGGGCATCGCAATCGTTTTTAGGTAGAAAGTACGCACACTTAAAAAATATTTTGCAGCGCTACTAACATTTTATTTGTGCAGCACGCCTATATATGCAAGGGGAGATTTTTTCTGCTTCATAATATCCTGATTCTATAACCTATCAATTCCTATTAACGCTATCAAAATCTTCCGTAAACCCCATTTCCTGATCCATCCTGGTCAGACCCTATTTGATGACCCTATCGAGTTAAGAACTGGCAAATTACCAGCATCTGGTTTAACAACTACATATATCGGCCCCGATTCTTCGGGGCTTTTATGTTTTTATGCTGTGCGGCGCAAGTCTGAAAAAATATTTACCGCAAACGCTAACCTTTTTACGCAACAATACGCCTATGTATTATCAGCGGATAAAACCGCTGCAAGCAACCAAACCCTGATCTTTTGTTTTCTATCAAACCCGCTAACTATACTACGCTATCAAAAACCCTGTTCTGACTCCCAATAAAAATATACCATAAACCCAACACATAATAAACCCTTATCAAAATAACCTATAAGCCCCGACTCATCGGGGCTTTGCCTTTTTTAAAGCTTTTTACAAAATAACAAAAGCCCCAATACAAGCGCATGCTCGCATTGGGGCAAAATATTTTCAGTTGTTGGTAGTTACAGTTCTATACACACATTCTTAGGTTCGGTAAAAAACCGTAGCGCATCCCATCCGCCTTCACGGCCTACGCCGCTGTTCTTAAAGCCGCCAAACGGCGTGCGCAAATCGCGGAGCAACCAGCAGTTTACCCATATTATACCGCTCTGCACCTTCATGGCTATACGGTTGGCGCGACTCACATCTTGCGTCCATATGGTAGCAGAAAGGCCGTAGTCCGATGTGTTGGCCAATTGCAGCGCCTCGTCTTCGGTGGTAAACGGCTGTATTGTCACTACCGGCCCAAAAATCTCTTCCATATTGGTGCGGCAGTTTGGCCCAAGCCCTTCTATAACAGTCGGTTCTATAAATAGTCCGTTGGCGCAGCGTCCGGTTAGGCTAACGCTATTGCCGCCCGCCAATACTATCCCGCCTTCCTCTTTAGCCAATGCTATACAACTCAGCACCTTATCAAAGTGCAACTTGCTCACTACTGCTCCCTGCCTGCTGTTATCATCAAGCGGGTCGCCTACATTCAGTTTTTTAGCGCGCGCCACAAACTCGGTCTTAAAGCGTTCGTATACCGATGCCTCTACCAGTATCCGGCTGCCGCACAGGCATATTTGCCCCTGATTGCTAAAAGACGATTGCAGTGTGGTGCGCATCATTTTATCCCAATCGCAGTCGGCAAAAATAATGTTGGGATTTTTGCCGCCCAGCTCCAGCGATATTTTCTTAAACATAGGCGCCGCCGTAGCCGCTATATCCCTACCGGCGCGGGTGCTACCTGTAAACGATATTGCTTTTATTTGCGGGTGCGCCACTATGGCCGATCCACAGCCCGGACCTGTGCCATGTAGTATATTGAGCACACCAGCAGGCAAGCCTGCCTCTATGCATATTTTGCTCAGCAGGTAGGCCGTCATGGGCGTCACTTCGCTGGGCTTGGCTATTACGCAGTTGCCGGCAGCCAGCGCCGGGGCTATCTTCCAGGTAAACAAATACAACGGCAGATTCCAAGGCGATATACACCCCACCACACCCACCGGCTGACGCAAGGTATAGTTGATGGCTTTATCTTCCATACCATGGCTCTCTGTGGCAAAATGCATGATACCGGTGGCAAAAAATCTGAAATTGCTGGATGCGCGCGGTATGTCTACACGCTTACTCAGCCATAGCGGCTTACCGTTGTCGTTGGTCTCGGCCAGCGCCAGCGCATCCATATTGTCGTCTATAAGCTGCGCTATCAGGTTCAGTATCCTGAAGCGTTCCTCCGCCGGGGTAGTACTCCACAGCGGGAAAGCCGCCTTAGCTGCGCCCACAGCCTCTTCTACATCGGCGTTGTCGCTGTCGGGCGTTTGGCTATACACCTCGCCCGTTGCGGGATTTATGTTATCTATGTATCTACCGTTTAGAGGAGCCTGTAGTTGTCCGGCTATATAGTTGGCAATATGCGATGGAGCTGCGAGATTCATATTGCAAAAGTACGGATTGTAGGTATACGTAGTAGCCATTGCTTCATTACGTAGCGGCCAGTTCGCGCACCTCTACGGTATTACCGTCACCGGCAAGTATGGGGCATTGCTGCGCTATAGCCAGCGCGCCCGCATAGTCGGTAGCCTTTACAATTATGTAGCCCAATACAGCTGTGCTGTCGGCAGTATAAGGCCCCTCTGTTACGCCGCCGCCGCTATGCGCTACTTTGCCTCCGGGCGCAAGGTGGTTGCCGCCCGCCAATGCTCCGGCAGCGGCTATGCCGCCTATCCAGCCGTTCCAGGCATCCATACGGCGTTGCATTTCTTCGGGGCCTGTAGCCGCTATGGCGGTGTAGTCGGCGCGAAATAGAAGTAGGTAGCTGTTCATGTGTATTAGATTTTAGCAATAGTAAACGAAACAAGCGAAAATAGTAAACTACTGCAACCTACTTAAAACACAAAAGGGGCTACGCGCCCCTTTGTGTTTATTCAATAACTGCATTTAACTTAGTGTTGCACCTGCAATTTTGCAATGTAGTTTACAGATGGCGTGTGTACGCTGATGATGTACAAGCCATTGCTTACCGAAGAAAGATCAATAGCGCGAGCGCCGCTTCCATCGGTCATATTGATGTCTGATGCAGACACTACACGACCTGTAATATCAGTGATAACAACCGAACCTTTTTCTGCTGCCATATCCTGCCATTTGATGGTAACAATACCTGTAGTTGGGTTAGGGTAAGCCACAACCGATGCAATAGTTCCGCCTATGTTTTGTACAGATTGCTCATTAGGCGTAATGGTCATAGAGATAGTATGCTGCGTAAAGTGAGCTGCAGACATAACTGGGGCTCCCGATGTAAGGTTTATAGATGAGTAAGGAACAGTCTGGTAGTTGAGCGCCTCGGGGAATATACGATAAGCAGCCCCTACAGGCAGATTGCTAAAGGTATAGTGGCCGGCAGCGTCTGTTTTTGTTTGCTGCATAAGGCGGCCGGTAGCTGTGTTGAAAATATACACTGGCAAGCCTACAACAGGCGCTGGGCCCGATGTGCCTTTGTTAGCGCCCGTGGTTACGTCGCCTGCTATAAAGCCGGGGCCAGTGGTGGTGGTGCCGTAACCCATGTATATATCCTGATTGTAATCGGCTAAGCCAGATGTGTGGTATAACACATGAGCGTCGTGCCAGTAGTAAGCGCTGTCGTGGTAAGTAGGTATGTAGCCTACGCCTGAACAAAGCGAACAAATAACGGCAGCCTTAATACGGAAAGAATCGGTAGCTACGCCAGAAAAACTATAGAATGCAGTAGTGTCGTAAAACGATACTGTAGTCGAGTCTACCGCTGTGAGCATATGCGTAGTGGTGTTGTAGTTGATGAGCCATACACGAACGATACCTGAGTCGCGAGCGCCATCGAAGTGGATGTAGCCGGAGATACCGTCGAATGCCAGTACCGTAATTGTAGCTGTGCTATATACAGTGCCGCCGCTGCAGGTAGTAACAGAGTAAGTAATGGTAGCTGTGCCTGCTGCAATACCTGTTACCATGCCCGTAGTAGGGTTGATAGTGGCTACGCCGGGGTTACTGCTGCTCCATGCGCCGCCAACTACTGTGCTGCTCAAGGTAGCGGTTCCGCCTACAGAAACACTCGTAGCGCCAGAAATAGTACCGGCGGTTGATGTATTTACCACCGTGATCAGATGACCTACAGAACCAGTGCCGCAACCGGTAGACGCTGTGTAGTCGATCATGACAGCGCCCAAAGAAACGCCGGTAACAATACCGGTAGATACGCCCACAGTAGCTATTGCAGGATTAGCGCTGCTCCATGTGCCGCCGGGCGTACTGT
This sequence comes from uncultured Flavipsychrobacter sp., assembly GCA_964561325.1. GTDB lineage: Bacteria > Bacteroidota > Bacteroidia > Chitinophagales > Chitinophagaceae > Nemorincola. Next base: position 69,704 of record CAZLPE010000004.1, on the reverse strand, counting down.
TGGTAAGGGTAGCTGTAGTACCCAGACATACCGTAGCCGGACCAGATATAGAGTCGAGCGTGGTACCGCCTACTGTAATTGTGGTAGACACGTAGCAGCCAGAGTCTACGGTATAATAAATATCGGCTGTGCCGCCGCTAACGCCTGTTACGGCGCCGGTAAAACGGCCTGCTAAAGCAATGAGCGAATCGGAGCTGCTCCATACGCCGCCGGGCGTAGCGCACGACAGCGCAATTGTAGACCCAACGCATACAGACGACGGACCGGTAATGGGGCTTGGCATAGCGTGCACGGTAAATACTGTAGTAGCTATTGTGCCAGACACATCGTAAGTGATAGTACAAGTACCGGCCGATATACCCAACACAAAGCCCATGCTGTCTACGGTAGCTATGGCTATATTGCTGCTATACCATATGCCGCCGGGCGTACTGTCTATAAGGTAAGAACGTCCGCCAACGCAAGCATGCGTTGTGCCTTCTATTGGCGCTATAGCATAGCCGCTAATAGAAAAGATGATGGCCAAAAGGGTAAGTGTAAACAGTTTTCTCATAAATACTTGTTTAAGTAAAGGTTTTAAAAAATACTGAAAATATGATTCTTGGTTAATGACGGGAATTGCTGCGAAATAGTTTGCAAAGGTATGATATTTTTTATTACAAAATGTATAACACCTGTATTGAAAGGCGCTTATACGCTATATAAGCAATAAAGCGGCATTACTATTAGTCGAGCGTTTTTATGTACGTTACCGGGTGCACCTCCCAGCAGCTTGCACGCCAGTTGCGGGCGCCATTGGGTCTATTGGCTACCGACTGACTTTCATGCTCCTCATCATAAAACAACCAGCCTGCCACCTTCACCCTGCGGCCTATTAGTCGTTCTTTCAGCTCGCTTGTCGACCAGTCTTCGCCCTTCATAGCCAGCAGTGTGCGCACACGCGGCGTTACTTCTACTATCAGCCTGTATTCCGGTGTTGTGTGGTTGGCGTCGGGCGTTAGTTCTATATGGGTGTCTCTGTGGTCCTGGTCGGTGGCTTTACAGTTGCAGGTCTCTACCCCACCCATTTTTACATCGTATACATAGCCGGTCAGTATTATCGCCTTATCTATCGGGAAGTCATGCTCGCTGCTACTCTCCAGCAATTGCCGAAGGCTAATACCCGCTACAAAGTCGCTCTTACGAGGAAACTTATACCTGTTTTTGTACACATTGAGGCGATATTCCGGCCGCTCCACTCTTGCCGAGCCATGCACATCGCAGTCCGAGAACACATTCTGCCCATAAGCAACGGCAGCGCTATGCAGTGTCAGTACAAAAACAACAATCAGTTTGCAGATCGGGAAGAGGCGCATAGCGAAGGAAGGATTATCTATAAAATTATTGCATTAACGGACATCACACAAAATCAAACCTATCCAAATAACCAATTAGTGTGTCGCGGTCTACGAACATCATTAAGTCGAGTATAGACAGATAGGGAACAAACTCATTTTTGAACTGTGGATAAACAACCGATTGCATTTTGTGAAAGTGCAAGGCTATGCCGCTGTTGGCAAACTCTTGCTTGTCATATAGCTCCATACCGCCTATCGGGTTTATATAGGTATCCCCGCCAAGGCTTTTCACTATCTCCATCACTCGGTACTTACTCTTCAACTCATGGTCCATATCAATTGTCGACGATACCACAAGCGGCGTTTCAATTTGGAGATAGTCTTTTATAGTGTTTATAGCATTGAAAATATAGTTAAACAGATTGGCGTCCGGATAGTTGAATATGGTTTCTATTATCGGATACACCGCCTTAAACTGCGACGCTTTACCATATGCTGACTTTATCTGCCCCAGTATTTTGTTTTTTTCTTTTTCAAAGCCATCGGCAAGCCATCTTTGGTTTATATCCAAAAAGTCAGAATCGCTCTTTAATGGCAAGCTAAACATGGCATCCTTACCATTGAGCAGCATACGATTGCGGTGTATCCAGCCCTTTTTGGTAAACTGAATATTGTCGTACACAACATACTTATCGCAAGCCTTCATTATCTGAAAATACCCGAGGTAGGGCAAAAAATATGGCTGCATGATTCCTATCTTCATAACACTGTTTTTATGTACATCCGTACTTTGCTTGCTACCTTTATTCACCTAATAAGGGTGTGCGGCAACCGCAAAAATAGAGTTGTTTTAGCAAAGCAGGTAGGGCGCAACTGGTATGGCGGCTATACCCCGCAAATAAAACCCTTGCGTAGCGATTAATTTGTATTTTCGCGCCTGTTAAAAAATTAATGCAACACTAATTAACTAAAGTCGCCATTTATGCAAAATGATTTTGCCAGTATCTTAAACAACGAGCGTAAACAATTGCTCAATGTACTTCGGTCTACCCGGTTTAGCCAGCTTAATAAAGATTTTATACATCAGCAGATCATTCCGCTGGCTTCTTATGCCCCCTGGGAAAAAGATGAAGAGTTTGTGCAACTCATGGATAGCATAAAAAACAACACGCTGGTAGATAAATACCGCTGCTACGAGCTATGGGATCTGGCCAAACAAGTAGCGCCTCTTGCTGGCGATGTGGTAGAAGTAGGCGTATGGAAAGGCGGCACCGGCGCACTGATAGCCAAAGCATCTGAAACCAACCCAAGTAGCGTTGTGTATCTCTGCGACACCTTTGAAGGCGTAGTAAAAGCCGGCGAAAACGACACCAACTACAAAGGCGGCGAACACTCTGACACCAACGAAAATGTAGTAAAAGACCTGCTCAAAGCCAACAACTCGACCAATGCAGTAATTCTGAAAGGCATTTTCCCCGACGATTTTCAGGATCAGATGCAGAACAAAAGCTATAAATTCTGCCATATAGATGT
>CAZLPE010000004.1:6676-66734 GCA_964561325.1 uncultured Flavipsychrobacter sp. | reverse complement strand
AGGCGCATACATACCGCCTCAATATCTGCGGGCTTCCACCATGCCCCCAGTCCGCCATTAGTCAGGTCGCCCTTGGCCTGATTTTCGTAGTAATATCGTTTACGCTCTTCGGTATTGTAAAAATTCCACTTTAAGTCCTCGTTTGGCGCGCCCCTCAGCAAAAATGCAAATTTAGGCGACACCTTTTGTATGCCGGTCAGCATTGCTTCCAGATCGGCAGGTGTAAAATAGGCCAGACTATCGTTCATCAGGTATTTTTCAGGCGTTTTGCCCGGCCAGTCCTGCACAAATGTGTCCATGTAGGTTATGGCGCTACCCAGCCTGTAGGCTATATTATCGGCGGCTTTGTATTTGTTGGCGGTGTCTATTATGTTTTGTGCAAAATCTACCGCTATTATATCCTTAACTACTCCGCGCAGCTCATAGGTAAACAAGCCGTTGCCGCAGCAAAAGTCCACCAGCAGATCGTTGGCTGTAAGGTTTAGCTCTCTGATTATCTGCGCTATTATTATATCCAGCACTTCCTTTTCCACCGGTTTCTTATTCACCGTACGCGCCACCTGAAAAAACAAATCATCCTCGCTGGTTACTTCGGCTTTGCCGTGCTTGTGTAGTAAAAAATTATCCCAATAGTCGTGCCATTGATCGAATTGCTGCATATCGTATATTTATTACTTGCTATTTATTACAAATTATGGCCTGCCGCTTATCAGTATATCTATCCGGTAGTTCGATTCGCGCGGGTCTTGGTCATACACTTTACAATCCAGGTTCAGCGCATCGCTCACTTCCACAAACTCCGCTCCGCTCCACCAGCGACCCATACCGTCGTTTATAAAGTTGCCCGAAGCCAGATTGTCTTTATATTTCTGCCAGCGCTCCTCTGTATTATAAAAATTACCCAGCTTCTCTACATTGGGCGCTCCCGTAATCAGGAAGGTAAACTGATTGCCCGATATACTGATGATGGCTTTCAGTATATCCGTAAGGTCGGCGGGAGTAAAGTGGGGTATAGAGTGGTTCATCAGGTACTTATTGGGTACCACGTCCCACTTCGATTTGAATTCATTCAGAAAATCGAGCGCGCTACCCAACGTATAGGTTATGTTGGGCGCCAGCTTATATTTGTTTGCGGCTTCTATAAGGTGCGCTGCAAAATCGGTAGCCATTATTTGCTTCACCTTATCTTTAAACTCGTAGGTGCACAAACCGTTGCCGCAGCACAACTCCACAAGGATATCTGTTGGCTGCAAATCAAGATCTTTAATGATATTCTCATTTATCAGGTCGAAAATCTCCTTCTCTATCGGCTTTTTATTGATGGTTTTGCCCACCTGATAATACAGATCGGTTTCGTTTTCAACGGCTTTGTTTCTATATACTTTATAAAACTCTTCCCAGGTTTCGTATTGCTGCATGGCTAATGGCGATAATATTTTTTAAAAAGACTCTGTTGAACAATGGCTAAAAAAAACAGCCATTGCAATAATGGCTGGTAAAAATAGTACTTTTTGTATGCTTATTATAAACCGCTGGTTTAGCTTCCGCTTATCAGCAAATCCATACGGTAATTAGATATTATTTCAGGCTGATTCCATATGCGGCAACTGAGACCCAATCGGTTACAAATCTCCCTGATCTCCGCAGGCGACCACCACCTTCCCATGCCCTCGTGCATAATGTCGCCCTTAGCCACATTAGCCAAATAGGTTTCCATTCGTTCGGGCGAATTGTAGTAATTGTCCAGCAATTCTATGTTTGGCACCACAGTAATAAAAAACCTAAAGTTACTGCCCGATATGGCCATAATGCTCTTAAGTATACGCTCTAAGCCAGCCGGATCGAAATAGGCAAGGGCGCCATTCATACAATACTTGTTGGGCGTTACAGTAAACTTACTTTTGAAAGAATCTAAAAAATCGAATAAGCTACCGAGACAATAGGTAATATTGGGCGCAGACTTCAATTTATTGGCCGAAGCGATAAGGTGCTCTGCAAAATCTACTGCTATTATTTGCTGCACATGATCTTTATACTCGTAGGTACACAATCCGTTGCCGCAACAAAAATCCACTAAAACGTCGTTTGTATTTAGTTCAAGCGTTTGTATCAGATCCTGATTCACCAGATCGAACAGTTCTTTTTCAACCGGCTTTTTATTTACAGTACGGCCAACCTGAAAATATAAGTCTTCTTCTTTTTCAGCATTAGTGTTGCGCCATTTTTGCCAGAAATCCCGCCATGTTTCTACTTGTTCCATTGGGTGATTGTTTTGTTGATTGCTAACCGGTGATACAAAAGCTACTACTTAAGAATTTTGAGCCCTGAGCAATATTCTGCACACAAAATCTATCTCCTCAAATGTAAGCGTATGGTACATAGGCAAGCACAATACCCGCTTAGAGATATCGTTTGATATAGGTGTTTCCGACTCGCGTACGAATGGCAAAGTGGAAAGGCTGGGATAAAAGTACCTGCGTGGGTATATCCAGTTGTCGTTCAATTCCTTCATCGCCTTCAACAGCGCTTCTTCCGATTTGAATATTACCGGGTAATACGAGTAATTGGTCTCTGCACCCGGCACCAATTGAGGTCTATCCACCTCCAGCGATTTCAACGCAGCATCATAATGCTTTGTCTGGTCTATGCGCGACTGTAGTAATTCCTTTATTTTTTTCAGGTTCACGAGACCCATTGCCGCGTGAAACTCAGAATTTTTACCATTGATGCCTACGGCGGCAAAGGTATCGTTTACATCGTGCCCAAAATTGCGCAAAAAGGCCATCTGCTTCAGTACTGCCGGCTGTGTAGTAAACACTGCGCCGCCCTCTACGGTATGAAACAATTTTGTGGCATGAAAGCTGGTAGTGCTCACATCGCCAAACTCAAATACCGAACGGCCATTGAACTTTGAGCCAAAGCAATGCGCGGCATCATAGATTACTTTCAGATTGTGTTTTTTAGCAATTGCTTCTATTGCAGTCACATCGCAGGGATTGCCGAATACGTGTGTTGCCAGTATGCCGGTTGTACGCTCGGTAATAGCCGCCTCAATCTTTGTAGGATCTATATTGAGGGTATGTCTGTCAATATCTACAAACACAGGCTCGCACCCTTCCCACAATAAAGAAGATGTAGTGGCTACATAAGAAAACGGAGTAGTGATCACCTCGCCGGTTATGCCCAGAGCCTTTATAGCTATCTGTATAGCTATTGTTCCATTTGACAGGTACAGTAAATGCTGAACATTGAGGTAGTCTTTCAGCTTCAATTCCAGATCGTTTACCAGAGGGCCATTATTTGTAAGCCAGTTGCGCTTCCATATACCGCGCAAGTACTCAAAATACTCCTCCATTTCGGGCAGGAAAGGCTTGGAAACGTTTATCATAATTATTGCGTTAATGTAAATGGCAGAATAGGCCGGATAGCGCCTGGCCATTTGCCAAACCAGCTACCTTCGCGCGCCTCGTCTACCACTTCAAATGTTAACAAATCTTCTATGGTGAATATTTTTGTGGACGAATCCTTTACAAAAAGCAGATTTATAGTGTAAATATCATCGTTGAGCAGATTGCCGGGAATCTGCAATTCGCTCTTATATTTCTTGCCTTTCTCCAGCGTCAACGGTCCGGCGCCCAGATTGAATATACAAACGCCCGCAAATGTAAACAGCAACAAACTGAGCTCTATCGGCACTTTATCCAGATAGCTGATAAACTCAAATTGCATGGTTATTGGTGTGCCTACAGTTATAGGATCGTTGGAGTTGGCCACATGCGGTATTGCGCGCGCCGCCACCATCTTAATATATTCATTGCCGGGGGCTTCGTTGTCGCCATTCCAGTCGCGCTCCATGCAGTTCTTAATCTCGCGGCTCAGGTAGTTGTTTATCACGGAGTCTGTTCTACCCACATCTGCCACCTTGCCGGCTTTCAGGTAAAGGGCTGTTTTGCATAGACTTTGCACAGCCTGCATATTGTGGCTCACAAATATGATAGTACGCCCGTGGCTGGCTACGTCGCCCATTTTACCCAAGCACTTTTTCTGAAACTCCGCATCGCCTACGGCAAGCACTTCATCTACTATAAGTATTTCGGGTTCCAGATGAGCCGCTACAGCAAAGGCCAAACGCACATACATACCCGACGAATAGCGTTTAACCGGCGTATTGATATACAATTCCACACCTGCAAAATCTACTATTTCATCAAATTTGCTGCTTATCTCGCGCTTGGTCATACCCAGTATGGCGCCATTCATGTATATATTTTCCTTGCCAGTAAGCTCGGGGTGAAACCCTGTGCCCACCTCCAGCAACGAGGCTATGCGACCGCGCACCTTGATCTCGCCTTTTGTAGGCGTAGTTACGCGCGACAATATTTTGAGTAGTGTAGATTTTCCGGCGCCATTCTTACCAATAATGCCCAGAGTGTCGCCGCGCTCCACACTGAAATTAATGTCTTGTAGCGCCCAGGCGTAATCGCTGTTGGCTTTTTTGGTACGATCGTTTTCTACGCCTACTTTCAGGTACGGATCTTCTTTACCGCGCGCAGTAGCCCACCACCTTTTCAGGTCGTGGCTAAGCGTGCCGGTACCCACCTGTCCCAGACGGTATAGCTTACTTACGTTTTCGGCCTTTATCACTACCTCGTTACTCATTCTGCTATATTATACGGTGTCGATAAAACGTTTCTCGACTTTATTGAAAATAATGATACCGAATATCAATAAAACAACTGTAAACCCTGCGCTATACATCAACCAGAACGGCTCGAACGATCCCTGACCAAAAAAGCCATACTTGAAGGCTTCGAAAAGCGATGTGAGCGGGTTGACCTGAAACCATATTTTCTTACTGCCCGACACCTGATCGAGCGGTATGATAACGGGCGTAAGGTACATGGCCAATTGTACGCCAAAGCCAATCAAAAATATGAGATCGCGATACTTGGTAGTAAGCGATGTGATAATAATACCAAATGCAAGACTTAGCAACACAATAATGAACAACCACAGCGGAGTGAGCAGTATGTACCAGTTAGGGGTAACTGCGTGTTCAATAAAAACATAGTACAGCCACACAACCATAAACAAACTGAACTGAATGAGAAATTTCACCAGACCGGATACAACTTTAGAAAAAGGCAATATCAAACGGGGGAAATACACCTTACCGAATACAGAAGCATTATCTGTAAAGGTCTTGGATGTTATGTTCAGCGTATCAGAAAAATAGCTCCATAGCGTAGTGCCTATCAGGTAAAATAATACCGAAGGCACTGTGCCCGTAGATATCTTCGCAATACTGTTGAATATAAAGAAGAACATAAACGATGTAAGCACAGGCTGTATAATAAACCATATTGGCCCCAAAATGGTTTGCTTATATACGGTGATGATGTCCTTTTTTACAAACATCATCAACAGATCCCTGTATCGCCATAGCTCTTTGAAATTAAAATCTACAACGCTACGATGAGCGGCAATCCTTATATCCCAATTATCAGAATCATAATTTGCAGATTTATCAGTCATAAATTATAGTCAAAAACAGAATTAAACGTAAACACTAATTTCCTTTATTTTTCTTTCTTCGATTTGCGACCTGAACCGCCTGAACTTAACCAACCCTTAGCTCCCTTCTTCTTATCGTCTACATAGTATCCGTTACCATAAGATCCGTAGCCGTAACCATAGCCGTAACCATAGCCATAACCGTAGCCGTAACCATAGCCGTATCCATAACCATAGCCGTATCCTTCTTCGTAACCATATCCGTATGCGAAGCCTCTGTTGGCTATTACGTCGTTGATGATAAAGTTAAGTCTTGGTATTTTTCCGCTATAATACAGCTCATTCGGTATGTTCAGCTGTTGCTTGTAGGTCTGTCCTTGCCTTACTATATACAATGCATTATCAGCATACCTGTTCAGCAACTGCGCATCCGTTACCAGACCAACAGGCGATGTATCCACAATGATGAAGTCGAACATTCCGCGCAACAACTGGAACAACTCCTCTGTACGTGGCAACAATATCAACTCCGACGGGTTTGGCGGTACAGGACCAGCTGGCAATACAAACAAATTGGGGTCTATACCAGATGGTAATATTATTTGCGACAGATCTACTTTGCCGATAGCGTAGTTAGAGAAACCTATAGAGCTGTCGATATTCAACATCTTCGAGATCTTAGGTTTACGCAAGTCAAACTCCATTATCAGCACCTTCTTGCCCGACATCGCCAACGTGATGGAGAGATTCACCGCAATAAACGATTTACCCTCGCCCGACATACTCGATGTAATCATCAACACCTTATCCTTCTTGTCCGTTAGCAGGTATTGAAGGTTGGTACGTAATGCTCTGAACTGCTCAGAGATGATGGTACGGCTGTTCTTGGTAACGATTACACTATCGCCGTCCTGGTTGTTGCCAATTTCACCAATGATCGGTATGGTTGTAACCTTAGATATATCGGTGCGGCTGATGATCTTGATGTTCAGACCGCGACGAAGCATAATAACGCCAAACGGTAAGGCTATACCAAATATAAGGTATATCATCAGTGTGCGCGAGTGGTTGGGCAATACCTGACCAGTGGTAAGCGCAGGGTCTATCACGCTTGCATTAGGCACAGTAGCAGCCATTTCTATTGCAGTTTCCTCTCTCTTTTTAAGAAGGAATATGAACAGGTCGCGCTTGATAGCCTGGCGGCGGGCATAGTCGAGATACTGACGCTCTACCAGCGGCACTTCATGCACTTTGCCTGTAATGCTACCCAACGACTGACGGATGCGGTCTACCTTTAACGCTGCCTCTTTCTTTGATGAAGTAAGCGACTGAATAAGGTTTTGCTTTACTTCGTCTCTTTGTTTTATCAGGTTCTTGGTAATAGGGTTACCAAGTGTGTTCGATATCAAACTCGTTTCAATTTCTGTTTGCAGCGTATTGAATTTATTCATCAACCCCGACAAACCCGGATTGTTAAGCAAAGAGGCGGGTAGTATTATCGACTGATCATTACCTTTTTCGAGGTAGTCGCTTATAGACTCTATTATCTCCAGCTCAACTTCTCCATTGTTCAATTTTTCAATTGTTGCGGCATTTGCATTCAGCAACTGCGTAGACATTGCGCCGATATCGGTAATCTTTTTATCCTGCTTAAATTCCTGTATGTCTTTTTCTACATCGGTAAGCTCGCGGCCTACAGAATCTATACGGACATTAATAAACTGCATCGTGTTCTTAGAAATCTTATTTCTGGTTTGCACGTTGTTGCTCATATAAAACTCCATCAGCAAGTTGATGATATCAACAGCCCGCTCGGGAAGGATGTCCTGCATTTGCAGCGTGATATAGCTCGATGATTTTGCAGGCGGAGTGATGTCCACTTTATACATGTATGTGCGCGCTGCATCTATTGGTGGAGCTACAAGCACATTGTATACCAGCTTTTCTGTAGTAAAATAATCTGTTTTCCTAACTATTGCCTTACCTGCGCCCAACTTGATAGTATCTCCAAACTTTCCTTTCGACTGATTGCCCCAACCATCCGACAATTTGAAGTTTACACTGTCCAGTACATTTACGTTGTAGTTGAAATAGTCTGTAATGCTGTCAAGCACTACTAATTCAAAAGGCTTTTTGCTGTATAAAGGCGTATTCTTGAACCTACCTGATATTGAATAGTCGATATTAAGATGCAGCTGGTTTACCACCTTCATCATGGTTGTACGGCTTTTCAGTATCTCTATTTCATTCTCAATGTTTACCTTGTTATTATCTATGTTCAACATCTTCAAGATGTCGTCGCCCGATGAAGATCCACCTTTTTTGGTATCAATAATCAACAATTCGGCATAAGACCGGTACACCGGAGTGGCATACCTCAAGTATAAGTTACCTATAATAAGCGAAGTAATAATACTACCCAACAGCCAAGGCCAAATAGCCAGGATAGTAGAGAGAAACCATTTGAGGTTAAAACTACTGCCGTCTTCCAATTTTTGTTTTCCATCTGCCACAACAGGCGCAACACTAGCTTCCATTTACTGTCTTTTAATTATTTTATATTCCTAAATATCAGAATCAATGATGCAAGCGACAACATTGACGATATTATACCTAAGTTTCTGATAAGCGAGTTATCGCTGGCCTGAATTTTGTTCTTGCTTGGCTGAACATAAATCTGGTCATGTTGCTTCAGGTAGTAATATGGTGATTGGTATATTTTGCTGGAAGTAAGGTCAAGTCTTGCAAACTGGCGTTCTTCGCCAACAATGCGGGTAATCAGTACATTATCTCTGCGAGCAGTAAGGTTCACATCGCCCGACAGCGCTATCGCGTCAAAGATGCTCACTTTTTCACTTGGTACAGTTACTGTTCCGGGGTGGCCCACATCGCCAAGGATAACAATGTCAAAATTGGCTATTCTTACATTCACTACCGGATCTTTAAAAAACTCTTTGGCTTTTTGCTTTATCAGCTCTCTTGCCTCAGGCGTTGTCAGACCTGCAACTTTTACAAAACCCATCAATGGCAACTCTATATAACCATTTTTATCTACAAGGTAACCATTGAGCGCACTGAATGAACCGGTGGTATTTGTGCTGATAGGGTTGGTAGCGTTCTGTATAATAGTCTGAACATTAATTGCAAGGATGTCGTTGCTTTCTATTTTAGGATCAATAAACTTGGCTGGCTGACTCATCACGAGGGGTGTGTTGATGGTGTCGGGCAGGTCGTTAAAATATATTGCCTTCTTCACCACAACGCACGATGTCATTGTCATGTATGATACAAATAGCAATAGGAGACTAAAACTATAGCAGTTTTGCCTGTTTAGTTGAAACATTTTCAAAAATTTCACCAAAAATAGTTTAAAATATGCTAAAAATGAAAAAAGAAGGGCTTAAGAACTTTAATTCACGCAGAAATAAAATAAGTAATTATCGCTATGTGGCATAGCGTATCGCCTACAAATTACAAACGCGCGGTTACTATTTCTCTGTCAAGGCAGCCTTTCACATCATAAATAACACCGCCCGGTTTTACGCGAGCGCTCCAGTCGGTTTGCAGAAAATCTCTGTGGGCTACGGCAAGCGCCAACGAATCAAACTGTTGGCCATCAGGCAGTTCTGTAACTATAGATATGCCATATTCGTGCATAACGTCTTCTGGCTTAGCCCAGGGATCGTAAATTGTCAGATTAATTCCATAAGAGTTGAGCTCTTTCACTATGTCTACAACCCTAGTATTCCGCACGTCCGGGCAGTTTTCCTTGAACGTAATACCGAGCAACAGTACATTGGCGCCCTTAACTTGCACATCCCTGCGAATCATCAGTTTCACAATTTCTCCGGCTATATACTGCCCCATTCCGTCGTTCAGGCGGCGTCCGGCCAGTATTATTTCGGGGTGGTAACCTACTTCCTGCGCTTTCTGAGCCAGATAATAGGGATCTACGCCTATGCAATGACCGCCCACCAATCCCGGTTTGAACGGCAAAAAGTTCCACTTGGTTGCAGATGCTTCTAATACCTGGTGCGTATCTATACCCAGCTGATTGAAAATCTTAGCCAGCTCATTTACAAAAGCAATATTGATATCGCGCTGCGAGTTTTCAATAACTTTTGCCGCTTCGGCTACTTTTATGCTTGCAGCTTTGTGGGTGCCCGCGGTAATGATTGATCTGTATATCGTATCTATTTCTTCAGCCGCTTCGGGGGTAGAACCTGAAGTTATCTTCTTTATTTTAGCAACTGTGTGCAACTTATCTCCCGGATTGATACGCTCGGGCGAATACCCGCAGTAAAAATCCACGTTAAACTTCATTCCCGATACTTTTTCAAGCACGGGCACACATTCGTCCTCTGTCACGCCAGGGTATACAGTACTCTCGTATATTACTAAATCACCTTTTTTCAGTACTTTACCTACTGTTTCGCTCGCTTTGTAAAGCGGCGTAAGATCCGGACGATTGTTTTTGTCGACCGGCGTAGGAACAGTTATGATGTACACATTGCAGGTGGCAATGTTGGCAAGCACGTTGGTGCAAAAGATACCAGTTTCGTCCTTTGCAGGCACATGGTCTTTTATTACCGACTTCAATAGCGCTTCATCTACCTCGAGCGTAAAATCGTTTCCGCCCTGTAGTTCATCAATTCGTCTTTTATTTATATCAAACCCTATTACAGGATAATACTTACTAAACTCTACAGCGAGGGGCAATCCTACATAACCTAAACCGATAACCCCAATACAATAAGATGAATTTCCCATGAATCTTTAAATCCTTTATAAAATAGCCAACACCATTCTGATAGCACAATGCGTGGCGTAAAAAATGAGTTGGCGCAAAAATATACTTTCTCATCTTAATATCAAACCAATTAAAAACACAATTGATTATTTAAGAATGGATAATTGGCAAAGGTATGATAATCTTTTGTGCCTGCCATCACCTTCAGCACATTCACATGCTTTTCGTGATGGGCGTCGCTACCGCAATAGTCGTACATATTTTTAGACAGCATCTCGTCGGCAATAGCCTTAATGTTGCGTCCATAATAGCCGGCAATCGATAGCATATTCAGTTGCAATCTGCACCCCCGTTCCTGAAGCTCTCTGTACTTTCTGAAGTTCTGATGAAAAAACAGGTACCGCTCCGGATGAGCAATAATAGGGCGGTAACCCATACTCTGCAATCTAAAAATGGCGTCGAAGAGCATAGGCGGTTCATAGAGCATAGAAAACTCTACCAGCACTTCCTTATCTTTTATCGTCAGCAGCGGCTCCTTTTCTATCAGTTGCATAAAATACTCGTCTATGTAGTATTCTGCGGCTGCTTTTATGGGTATATCAATATTGTTTTCTTTCAGGGCATCTTTTACTTGTTGCAGTGCAGCGCCTATGGTTGCAGTAGTATTGGGGTAATAGTCTATCATAACGTGGGGCGTGGTGATAATGCTTTTATACCCCATGTCTATCATAGCTTTTATCAGCGTCAGGCTGTCGTCTACCGTTTTTGCGCCATCGTCTATACCCGGCAAAAAATGAGAGTGCATGTCTGCGCCTAAAAACGACCAATTCTGGTTGGGGGAAATATTCACCTCAACCTGCTCTTCAGTCTCTTTCTTTTTCCTTCCAAATAATCGCGAAAACATAAGTGATGAATTAATAAGTAAAACCAACCTAAAATTACAGCGCAGAATCCGGTTTACAATTCTTTGCTTTACAGCGGTAGTGCATACTATCGCTAATTCACTTTAAACTCTACCCTACGGTTCTCTTCCTGCTGCGCCTCGGGACACTGAATACCCTTGCCGCAGAAATTAATGAGCTGACGGTACCCAAATCCTTTTGTTACCAACCTGCCGGCCGGTATGCCCTTAGACACCATGTAATCGGCAGCGGCCTTTGCGCGGTTTCTCGACAATATATCGTTGTATTGCTCCGATGCTCTCGAATCCGTGTGCCCATTGATAAACAGTCGTTTCCCGGGATGCCTTTTCAGCCATTCTATCACTTTATCTATTTTACCAAAATCGTCGGGGCGAATATCATACTTGTTCAAATCAAAATGTATGATCAAGTCTTCATAGTCGGGCACTACTTCCTCTACCGGCTTGGGTTTTGCTGGCGGGGGAGGTGGGGGAGGCGGTGGTGTTACCCTAGGGGGAGGCGGTGTTACTACCGGGGGCTTTGCCGCCACTTCTTCTTCCACAACCGGTGGCGGCGGAGTAGGTTTTGCTGAGCGCATCTTTCCAATTGCGTAGTTCTTGGCTCTTACCAGGCTATCCGCCATATCAAAGAAATAGATATCGTCGTCGCCTTGTCCGCCTGCTCTGTTCGACGTCACATATCCGCGCCTGCCCTCGTCAAGGGTAATAATACCATAGTCGTCTCCCGGCGAGTTAATAGGTTGCTTTAGCACAACTGCTTTCTGCAACACGCCGTTCACTTTTTCGGCAACGCATATATCCGAGCCTCCAAAACCCTGATAACCATCGGATGAGAAAAATAAATTGCCTTCAGGATCTTCAAACGGGTATTTTTCTTTGCCAAAAGTATTCACTTTAGGCCCCATATTTATGGGCTTACTCCAGCCCTCGGTAGTACGGCGGCAGTACCATATGTCTGTTTCGCCATATCCTCCCGGACGGTCTGATGCAAAATATATTCTGTTACCATCGGCAGAAATAAAGGGGCAGGCAACAGAAAAACTGTCGTTGTTGAACTGAAACTCGCGCAACTTACCCATTTTGCCATTTTTTATGACGCCGTAGTATATCTTAATTTTCTCTACGCCTATGGTTCTTTTTTCTTCGCCCCGCAGATCGCGCACCACCCGCGAAAAAAACAAAGTGTCCTCTCTCGGCGAAAAACAAGCAGGTCCGTCGTGGTATTTATTAACTACTTCCTTATTAAGAAATGGCACTAAATGATCAAAATCGGTATAACTTCCGCCTCTCTTGGCATAATAAAGCCCCAGAAAATGCTCGCCCGACCATCCATCTATTCGCGTCCGCTTGTCTTTGCCGCAAGCTGAGGTAAACACCACGCCATCCTTAAACATTACCGGGCACAGATCGGCATAAGGGCTGTTTAGCGGCAATACATTCTCTACTATCAGCGGCAAATCGTCCTCATGGTCTTCTTTGACAATATCGCACGACTCCATAAAAAATCGCCCTCTCTTGTCGGTGGGCTTCATGGCCATATACTTTTTAAAGGCTTCTTTAGCTTCGGGATACTGCGCATTAGCTTTCAGCATCTGGCCATATTCCAGATAAAAATTGGGTATGCTGAACTTGCCTTTCTTGTCTACCTGATCGAAAGCCGCAACAGCCTTTGCGTAATTGCTCATACGCATATAGCACAACCCGAGCTTATAGTATACCAGCGCCGACGGATGGTCTATCGCTTCTTTCTCATACAGTTGGGCCGCCCGCGCATATTCCCAACGGTCAAAAAGCTTATCAGCTCTTTTCGTGTCGGCGCTCGCGCCTATGCTGTAAAGCAACGTGAATATTATAAATACTATTTTTCTCATTTCCGTTATTTATTGGCTACTACTGCGGCTCAGTGGGTTTAGAAAAATCTCGGGTTCTCCATCTTGGTTCTTGCCTTGCTGAAATCCCATCCCAACATCAGCTCGTGCGTGCCGCCATTGTATATAGCCTGCTTACCTATGTAATAATCGTACGAATACCCAAACCTGAACGTCCGTAAGAATTCTACTTCAGCAATGGCTACCAGCGCATTGTCTGCGCCGTCGGTGTTTATGCGCTTACTTGTGCGCAAACCAGCGCCCGCAAAAAACCTTTGTTTGAAGATAAAACATGCATCGAGCTCGCCAATAAGCGGAGCCGACTGCACATACTTAGCCAAAAACGATGGGCGAAAATCTACTTCATCATTTATTTTGAACACATGACCGGCGGCAAGAAAATAGTTGCGGTAGTATTTGGCCGATCGTTGTCCCGCGGCATCATTAATGCTGAACTTTGTTTGTAACAAATGCGATGCAGAAAAGCCAATGTACCAGCGTTGCTTGTGCAGGTATATACCTGCGCTGGCGTCTGGAACAATAGCCGACGAAGAGCCTGTTGAAAAAGCAAGATCCGACTGGTCTTCTATATGTATCTGATCGCCCGATATGCGCAAGCTTGCTACCGAACCTGAAAGGCCAAACGACAATTGCGTTTCATCGTTTACCGGCAAGTGGTAGGCATAGGTAACGCCAAATCCCGTAGTTTTTACCGGCCCTGCCTGATCGTTAATCAGTTGCAGGCCAAGCCCTACTTTACCCCCCTTCAATGCAGAGTGTACATTGAGCGTTTGAGATGACGGAGCCCCATTCACCCCTACCCACTGAGTGCGGTGTATAAGCGTGCCCGACAGATAGTCGCGCGTGCCGGCATATGCAGGGTTAACATACATCATATTGAAAAAATACTGCGAAAACGCAGCATCTTGCTGTGCAGTAGCCGCCGAGCTAAGCGCCAAACCAATAATACCCGCTAATAATTTCTTTTTCATGGCGTTATCGTTTTATCAGTACCCAACCTGTTTTGCTAACATCTCCATAGGTAATGGTGTAGTAATAAGTACCGTCGGGTAATGCCTCGCCAGCGAGATTTTTGCCATCAAACACTACCTTACTATTATCGTAATTGTCTGCGCGCCACACCTCGCTACCCCAACGGTTGAGAATAGACACTTTATTTACCGGGAAGAAATTCAGCTCCGGAATCTTCCATGTATCATTCTTTCCGTCGCCATTGGGCGAAAATGCATTGTAGCCGCCTTTCTCGGTTACTTCTACTATTACGGTATTGGTTTGCTTACATCCCGTCGCATCATTTGTTTCTGTAAGGGTGTATACCGTAGTAGCGGCAGGCGACACGGTAGGCATAGCCTCCGTAGCAGCGCTCATATTGCTTGTTGGCATCCATACATAAGAGCTGCCAGGTACAGGCTCTGCGCCTATCTGTATGCTGGCCTTTGGCGGTATAGACTGGTCGGGGCCTGCATTAGCCGCCGGCAACGGATTTACTGTCACCACTACCGGCGCCGACAAACTACAATGTGCATTGGTTTCGGTAAGCGTATAGGTGGTGGTGGCTTCGGGTATAGCTGTTGGCTGTGCCACAAAATCGGCGCTCAGATTGGTAGGCGGCGCCCATTTATAAGAATTGCCAGCTACCGCCGGTGCGCCCAGCGTTACGCTCTGCCCGAAACATATAGCTTTTGGCCCGCCTGCATTAGCTGCCGGCAACGGATTAACTTTTACAAATACCGTATCGTTGTCTACACATCCAGTGCTTACCTCTGTAACCCGCAGCATATACGTAATGTCTATGACGGGCGATGCCAACGGCCTGCCCACTGTGGCCGACGAAAGCCCGGTAGCCGGCGTCCATAGGTAAGCCATGCCCGCTACCTGACCTGAACCGATTGCAATGCTATCTGTTAAGCATACCATAGTATCGGGGCCAGCATTTGTAGGCGGAAGCTGATTAACTGTTACTACTATCGTGTCTGAGTTATGACAGCCGGTAACGGTATTAGTATCCAGCAGTATATAGGTTGTTGTTACTGTTGGTATTGCCATAGGCGCTGCTACGGTATCGTAGCTCAAACCCGTGGCTGGCGTCCACTGATACACCACATTAGGACTATCCGGGCTACCTATCCGCAGACTATCGCCTATACATATCGGGGCGTCTGGCCCTGCGTTGGCTACGGGTAGTGGTATAATAGTAACAACTACCGTATCGCTATTAAAGCAGCCTGTGGCTCTTATGGTATCAGTAACCACATAAGTAGTAGTAACGGTAGGGCTGGCCATTGGCGCAGCTATGGTATCGCTGTTAAGCCCGTCGGCAGGTATCCACCGGTATGCAAGGCCGCTGTCTACCACAGTATCGCCTATAGCCGCGCTATCGCGCAGGCATATTATTGAGTCCTTTCCTGCCCATGGAGCCGGTAATGGATTAACAGTTACCAGCACAGTATCGCGATTGAAACAACCGGTTACCCTATCTGTATCTGTAAGCCAGTAGGTAGTGGTAATGGTAGGGCTGGCAATGGGTTGCGATAGCGTGTCGGACGTGAGCCCCGCTGCCGGCGACCAGCTGTAACGGATGCCCGTAGCCGGAGTGTCGCCAATGGCTACGCTATCGTGCAGGCAAATGGTTTTGGCCGGACCTGCATTTACATAGGGCAGGCTGTGCACATTGATAAGCACATAAGCAGTATCGCATTTAGAACGGAAGCCATCGTCGCAAACTTTATAAATAATTGTATCTGGACCATTGTATCCGGCGGTAACAGCATACCGTATACGATTGAGCGTGAGCGACGATATGCCGTGTGCCGGGCCGCGCACTATACCTGTGGTCAGCACATTCATGTCCGTATCGTGGTCGTTGGCCTGCACATTTATTATTATGCTTGGGCCATTCTGGCAAACTTCTACTGTATCGTCATTTGCTACAGGTTTTTTGTTGATGATGGGTATGGCGCAGGGGCCTTCGCCATCTGGCGGCAGTACTGCCGATGCGCCGCCCATGGTTACGGGACCGTTTATGGTCAGCAGTCTACCCTCTACTTTAGCGCCCGAGGCCACGTTTATACCCCCGGCCCAGTTCATCACAGTGCCTTTAAACAGGGCATTAGCGCCTATGTCTACGGCGCCGCGCACTGCCCAAAATATATTAGCGCCCTTCGCGCGGTTGCGCAACTGCACTACTGCGTTTGGCTTAACCGTAAGCGAGCCATTCACCTGAATAATAAATGTGCCGTTGCCATTGTTTTGCGCATCTACAAACAGTGTGTCTTGCAGCACTGTCGGACCATCGAGCGCATAGATGTGCGGCGTAAGTATCAGCCCCTTACCAAAAGTGCCAGGAAAACGCAGCAGTATATCCGCAGTAAGACTATCGCGATTGCAATAACCGTAGGCTGCATAAAGAAAATACGCCGCCTTGATGGTGGGCGAATCGAGATAATGTGTGAAACCGGTTATGCCGGGAAACAAGGGACCGGGATCGGTACCGCCGCCATTGCAACCTACATCACCAATAATGGCAGTAGTAGATGCGGGATTGGTGAGCTGACCCGACGAGGAAAACAGTGCAAAACAACCTGCATCATTCAGATTGGCAGTAAGCGGACCATATAGAGGCGGGTAACCGCAACCTGTTGGTATATACGCCTTTATGCTGTCCGTAAAAATATTGCCGTTTATGCTCAGCGCTCTACCCTCTATATAGCTTCCGCTATTGATAGTAATGCCGCCGTTCGATATTGATGTACCCTTGAACACCGTATTAGCGCCCATTGTTACATTTCCACCTACCTGCCAGAATACATTGCATGGCTGTGCGCCGTTAACAAGTTGTATCTGAGCATCTGGCAATGTAGTGAGCGAACCGCTGATCTGGATGATAAAAACAGTGTTGGGGAAACGACGAGCGTCGAGCACCAGATTGCCGGTTATAGTTGCGTTGCCCGTTATTTTATACACGCCTCCGTTGAGCACCTGACCCGACCCTAAACTCCCGGAAGGAAAAAATGTAGGGGTGCGCGCAGCAAGATCCAGGTATACAAGCGTTACAGAAGATGCGCAATATACGGTTGGGGTATCGGGCACCACAAGATGCAGGCTACCATTAATATTATCATTCCACGTAGTGACACCAGAATTGGAACCAATATCGCCAATAATGTTGCTTTTATGAATATTAGTAATATTGCCTGCCGAGGTAAACAATACAAATCTGTGGGCATTGTTGAGATCAGGCGCTATCTGGGCAAAAATATTTGCAACATTAAAACAAAGCAGAACTGAAGTCAGGATGGAAATAAGCTTACGTTTCATGCAATTGAATTTTAATGACTATGTAATCAATGTAACAAAACATAGCAACTGCAAAGATAACTCATTTTAAGCATGCCTTTACAGGCGATAAAATGCGTTAATTGACAAATAAATTGTTAATAGACGCGTCTTATGCAATTTTAATTTACACCTTATAAGGTTACTTTATTGCTTGGCTTACTCTCATTCCACATTCTGTCGAGGGAGGTAACGACATACACCGGCTGCTTATATCGCTTCGCTTCGTTATCTGTAAACTCTTGATTCTGTTGTATCGATATGATACGGTCATTGCGCTCAAGATCTATGGGCTCGTTTCCTGAAAAACGATACACTACATATCTTATAGCTTCTTTTCTCGGATTGTTTTGTTGCCACTTGAGCGTAGCCACACTACCGGCAGAGCTTATAGTAACTACCGGCGGAGCAGGCGCCACACTATCTAACCAGATCATAGGCGGCACTAGCGCAGGGTAGCGCGCATAGTCGTTTCGCAAACTGTCTTTCAGCGGCTGACGAATCTTGTCGAAGCAAGAAGCGCTGTAAAACGAGTAACCTGAATTAGGGCACTTTCCGCGAATGTCGCGCAATTGCCACATCATTTCGTGCGCCGATGCCCATGGGCCGCTCTTAGCATTGGTCATACGGTACAACCCCAACCCATAATACACATGGCGACTAAAACAGTGATTGTACCACCATGGCATAAGCGTGCCAAACGGAGCCACATTATGATTATGCTCCCAGTACAATTGCGGCATCATATAGTCTATCCATCCTTTTTGCATCCACATCAGCACATCGGCATACAGGTCATCGTAGTTGGTCTGTCCGCCGCGAGTGTCTGAGCCTTCGGGATCTTTGTTTTTATTGCGCCAAATGCCAAAAGGGCTTATACCCAGTTTCATATAGGGCTTTATCTGCTTGATGGCAATGTTGAGCTGATGTACAAACTTATTCACGTTGTCGCGGCGCCAGTCTTCGCGGTCCATTCCTTTGCCATGCGCCGCATACGACTTACCATCGCCAAACACCTTGCCGGCAATACGATACGGATAGAAGTAGTCGTCCAGATGCACAGCGTCTATATCATATCTTTTCACCACGTCGGCCATCACCTTTACCACATAGTCGCGCGCTTCTGGTATACCCGGATCTATATAAGATTTACCGCCGTAAGAAATTATCCATGCGCTATGGGCGCGCGTTACGTGGTCGGCGGGGTTAGGGTTATTTTTGCTATCTACCAGCGCTCTGAACGGATTGAACCACGCATGAAATTCCATATTGCGTTTATGCGCTTCTGTAAGCATAAACTCCAGCGGATCGTAAAACGGCGTCGGCGGCACGCCCTGCTTGCCCGACAAGTAGTGGCTCCACGGCTCTAAAGCCGACGAATAAAATGCATCGCATGCGGGACGTATCTGTACTATCACCGCATTGCAACCCAGCGCTTTCAGCTGATCGAGCCTATCTATAAATTGTTGTTGTTGTTCGCCTGCCGGCAATCCTTGCTCTTTCGGCCAGTCTATATTGCCTACGGTTGCTATCCAAGCGCCGCGAAACTCACGTTTCGGCGACTGTGCTTGCGCAATGCCCGACAGCAAATAAAAGACAATAGCCAAACTAAGGATGTGCTTCATAATCAACTTGTTCCGTGTGACTGCAAATATCGTACAGATAAGGTTAATTGCGGGGTAAAATCCCTTAAATGAGGCCATAACTGACAAAAATCAGCCCTAAGCGCCCTAAAATTAACAAACAAGGCTGATTAGCAAAATAACGGTGTAGCTGCTTGTACGGCAGCGCGGTTACGCCAAAAGATTGATAATTATTTCTTTCCTTTCTTTTTCTCAGCGCGGCTGCAAGGCTCCACCGAAATATTATGGTAGGTAATGCAACTGCCGCCAAAGGAATAACTGACGGTAACATTGCCTTCTTTTTTGCCGCTTAACACGCCTGTCAGTGCGTCTATCTCGGCAATGTCGTTTTTATTAACGCTCCATTCGCCGCCGGGCAGGCTGCTCAACCGGGTTGTTCCGCCCTCGCATACGTTTGTGGAGCCCTCAATGGGCGAGCCCACGGGCACAACACTCACAGAAAACAATTTTCTTTCTGCACCGGGCACGGTATAGGTCACCAAAACGGTGCCCGGGCTTTTGCCCGTTATTTCGCCAGTGTTTTCATCTATTACCGCTACGCCAGCATTTCCGGCGCTCCAGCGGCCGCCGGGATCGGCATTACTCAGTTTTGTAGATGTACCTTGGCAAATGGCTGTTCTGCCAATGATTGGCTCACCGGCATGGGCCAAGGCCGAAGAAAATATGGATAAAGCAAGCAAGTAGTTTTTCATATGCAAGTGCATTGCTCGGGGCTATGCGGTATTTATTACTGCAAATTAAGGAAAACTACGATTATCGTAGCCTACTTTGTTTGGCGTTTGCTACAAATGCAAAAAACAACGGCGGCAACAAAACACACAGATACCCGACGTCTGAAGACGTCGGGTATCATTATGAAGTAATCCTTTAGGGGATGAATTATTTTACTTGAGCAACCAATGCTTTGAAAGACTCCGGCTCGTTCATAGCGAGGTCGGCAAGTACTTTACGGTTAAGGTCGATTCCCTTAGTAGCAAGCTTGCCGATGAACTGGCTGTAGCTCATGCCTTCTTCACGAACTGCTGCGTTGATACGCACAATCCACAAAGAACGGTATTCGCGCTTTTTCAGCTTACGACCTACAAATTTATAACCCTGGCCTTTTTCTAATACGTTTTTGGCAACGGTATATACGTTCTTACGTTTTCCGTAAAAACCTTTGGCTTGTTTCAGTATTTTTTTCCTTCTTGTGCGCGATGCAACCGCATTAACTGAACGTGGCATATCTTAAAATTGAGCAACCCTGCATTTGCCGGTTAGCCATTGGGCTAATTACCTTCGGCGTTACAAAGTTTGTTTATAAAATTATTATCTAAAATTTGGTACTTCTTTTATTCTTTGCTTCTGCTGTAGCGCTACCTTGGTGGAACCACAGCAAACAGGGCTACAATTATCTCATAGCCAGCATACGCTTAACAAGGTTTAGATTGCTTGGGTGCACTAAACCGTGAATGCGCAGGTGGCGTTTGCGACTTTTAGCTTTCTTAGTAAGCAAGTGGCTCTTAAATGCCTTGTACCTACGAATCTTGCCTGTACCGGTAACTCTGAATGTCTTTTTTGCACGTGAATGCGTTTTCACTTTTGGCATATGTGTCAAATTTGGGATTGCGAAGGTAAGGGAAATAATGTATTGGATATTGATAAGTAAGAAAAAATCTTTGAATATTTTTTAATGCTATGCAATACAGGCCTTTTATGACCCCAAAAGTAAAAAACTAAGCGCATACTACGATATCATTTACTAATTTTACACAGAGAACCTATACAAAGATGACAATACTCAGATTCAGGATTTATTGGGAGGAAGATGATCAGACCTACAGAGATATAGAAATCATGGGAAATCAAACCTTTCTCGACTTTCACAAAGCTATCTGCACTGCATTTGAGTTCGACGGTAAACACAGCGCTTCTTTTTATGAAAGTAACGATAAATGGATCTACGGCAGGCAGTTCAGTTCTGAGGTTTTGGTAAATAAAAAAGATGCGCCTGCCCTGTCTATGGTAAAAACGCCCGTTTCGGCATTGGTCAGCCTACCCGATCAGAAGTTCATTTATGTATACGACCCCATCAAGAAATGGACGTTCATGGTAGAACTGATAGGTGTAAGTAAAGAAGAAGTATCGCGCAGGGTGTATCCGTTTTTGTTACGTAAAGAAGGCATGGCTCCGGCGCAGTATGGCGTAAAAGGCATAAACCCCGACAAAATAATGGAGGTGGAAGAAAAATATGATCTTGGCGCCGACGACATGGCCGAAGGCTTTGGCAATGAGGGCGACGGTGAAGCAGAAAGTTCGGAAGAGGCAGATATGGGCGGCGACGACCAGTATGGCGGCCTTGATTAGCGCTACACAGCAACATTACATTTCAAATACAGCGGAGGCAACCTTTTTGGGTTTCCTCCGTATTTATATAGCGCCTACCTTTAGTTAAGTGATTCGAAATAAAGTATACATACTGTGCGGACCAACGGCTGTGGGTAAAACTGCGACGGCTATTGATTTGGCGGCAGCTTTGGGCACAAGCATTATATCGGCCGACAGCCGGCAGTGCTACCGCGAAATGAATATAGGCGTGGCGCGACCGTCGACCAACGAGCTGATGGCCGCTAAGCACTACTTCATCAATGAGTTTCCGGTAAGCCATGCCCTGACGGCGGCCGATTTCGAGACTCTGGCGTTGCAATACCTCGACGACATATTCACTACCAACCATGCAGCGGTAGTATGCGGCGGAACGGGGCTGTATATCAAGGCGCTGACGGAAGGTCTGGATGAGATGCCTGCCACAGACCCAGCTATTGCTGCCGAGATAGCGCAACATTTTGCCGAACACGGGATGCAGTGGCTGCAAAATGCCGTAAGCAGTGAAGACCCCGAATTTTACAACAACGGGGAAATCCATAATCCGCACAGAATGATGCGTGCGCTGGCCTTTAAACGCACTACAGGCCAATCTATACTACAGTTTCGTACCGGCACACGTAAGTTACGCAACTTCGACATCATAAAAATCGGGCTACAACTGCCGCGACAACAACTTTACGACCGCATAAACCGCCGTGTAGACCTAATGATGGAGGCAGGGCTGCTGGATGAAGTAAGGGCGCTATACCCGCTAAAAACGCTTAAAAACCTGCAAACTGTGGGTTATA
Source organism: uncultured Flavipsychrobacter sp. (assembly GCA_964561325.1). GTDB lineage: Bacteria > Bacteroidota > Bacteroidia > Chitinophagales > Chitinophagaceae > Nemorincola. The sequence goes on along the minus strand of CAZLPE010000004.1, from coordinate 44,526 downwards.
CCGAATTGTTCGACTATCTGGACGGTAAATGCTCGCTTGCGGATGCAGTAGATAAAATAAAACAACATACCCGCAACTACGCCAAACGGCAGATGACCTGGTTTACCAAAGACAAAGAGGTACGCTGGATTGATGCAAACGAACAGAATATTGCCCAGCAGATACTTTTGCTGTAATCCGCTACCTATGCCGATAGCCCCGGCGCAATGCGCACAGAGGCTACCACATGCTATTTTTTCTGTTGTTAGTTGGCAAGCTTAAAAGCTATTGGCAGGGTGTAGTATACTTTTACGGGGATACCATTCTGCTTGCCGGGTTTCCATTTCGGCATAGCGCTTACTACCCTCATTGCCTCCTCGTCCAGACCGCCGCCTACCGGCCTATTCACACGCACATTGGTCACGCTACCATCTTCATTTACTATAAAGGTTACTAATGTGCGGCCTTCTATGTTGTTTTCTCTGGCTACAGCGGGATACACCAGATTGTTAGACAGATAGTCGTTCATGTTGTAACCCGGCGCCGGCATCTGCTCTACATAGGTGGGTATAGCGGCTGGCGGAGGCGTTTTTATTACAACCGGGCCATTTCCGGGGGCCTCAATTACCGGGTCTACGCCGGCGCTATCGCCATCCTGACTGCGCGGGCCTGCAACAATCACTTCACGTACAGGCGGCGGAACCTCTGTTTCATGCACCTGTTGATCGTTGCGTATAACCGGAGGGGTAAAGCGCTGCATAGGTTTTACGGGCGGGGGTGGCGGAGGCGGGGGCAATATCTTCGGTTTCACGGGGTCTATGGGTGGCGGAGGCGTAACCAAAGTAATAACTCGCTCATTGGGCAATGGAGCTACGGTGGTTTTCATACTCATATTGAGGGCGGCATAACCTATAAGCGCTACGCAAAGGCTGCCCATAAGTATCAGCGATCTGCCTACGCGCCTGGCATAATTGCGGCGCAGCTCGTAGCTGCCGTATTCTTTGTTGCGGCCATCGAAAACTATGTCCAGATAGTCGGCTTTCAGAATTTTGTTGGTGTCCATTTTTTTGAAATTTTAATTGGTCAATAAAATTGTTTACCTCCATTATTCACAGTTATGCTCATCAGTTTCAATGCCCTACCTGCGCTATCCAGCCATTTTCAACAGGGCTCAATTCGGCAATAGAGTACACTTGTATGTCGTTGATGTTCATTTCATCGAGCATTGCCACCAGATCGGCATAGGCGCTTGTTGAATCGGGCTTTATAAACACCGTTGCATGTGCTTTGGCAGGAAGCGCGCCGCTTTGTTTTAGCGCATCTACTTTTTGCCGTTTGCTTGCTATTGCATGCCTTATTTGCATAGCATTAGCGCTTATCAACGGGTTTAAGCTGTTATCGTCCTGTAGGCCTTCGTAGTAGTATATACGGTGATCTTTACTCAACAATATGGTCATTGCCGCGCTGGCTGCAACCGCTGTTGTTGGCACAGGGGCGTCATCGGTATAAGGCATGTTTATTTCCATTGTTTTAGGCTTAGCCAGACTCGCTGACAGCATAAAAAACGTAATGAGCAAAAAGCCGAGATCTACCATTGGGGTAAAATCTATTCGCGTTGCGGTTGCCGTCATTTTCCTTTTTGTAGGGGCAATAGCATGCCTTCCGCCTCTTGGGCTGGTTTCCAGTTGTGCCATAAATCAGAGATTAAAACTGTGGAGAATGAACTGTGGTAATGGTAACTATTTTGCTTCGGCCGTTACACTAATAAGACGCTGGAACAAAAACTTTCCACAATTTTTTTGAGGATTTTTTTGAGATTGTCACTCTTTCTTCCTGCAATTGCGTAGCGCAATGCTGGTTCCTATTATCGGCACTAAAAAAGTAGAAAATAATTATGCAACAAGAGTATTGCGCGAACATACGATGCCTATGGCATCGGTCCGATAGTCTAATATGTGGCTATAAACGCGCGATGCCTACAGCATCGGTTCCTTTTGATGACGCTATTCTATAAACGTGCGATGCCTACGGCATCGGTCCCTTTTGATGACGCTATTCTATAAACATACGATGCCTACGGCATCGGTTAGATTGGTGAAGATGTGACTATAAACGTGCGATGCCTACGGCATCGGGCGATTAACGCCCATATAAAACCGTAGGGGCGGACCCATGTCCGCCCGGCTCGCGAAGGGCTGGATATGAGGGGTATTGGCGCCCTGCCAAGATTTGCCAACTTTTGAAAAGTTGGCAAATCTGAGTAACGCAAGATGCTCATCAACTATTCATTTGTAAAAATTACACGTACTGCAACAGAGATTGCAACCCACACAAGCGGAGTCAGAGACTACACTTACATAATTCATACTAATCAAAATTGTAAAAACATTGCGAACCAATAACACCTCCAGCATACTCTAAAACTAAAGTATCGTTTACAAGTATCGCTGAACAACTATCGTTGTAGTTTGACTGTAATGAATCTACTATTGGTTGATTAGGAACATAAAAAGAATACATACCCATTCCACACCTCTTAAAACCCACATTGTAGCCATTCTCGGAATAACCTATAGCAATACAATTTGCTTTATCCAGTCGCGCTTTAATCGTATCAAGTGTTTTTTTTGACCAACCTAATAGCTGTAGAATATTATCGCACTTTCGTGTTTGAATTTCTAAATTCCAAAACGATCCATTTACTACACTGTCTTTTTGCGCTTTTTTGATCGAAATACCGTAATGCAGGATTGCAATCTCATCTATTCCTTCGAATTCAATATTAGCATAGCCATTTGCGGGTACTATACTTTTGAAATATTGCCTTAGTTCTCTAATCTCATAATGTTTCTTATAGTAATTATCCTTTAGTTCTCTGACTGTATAATCTTTATCAAAGACACCTAATAAATACAAACCTACTACTATAAAGACAATAGCTAATATGCCAAACGCCACAAAAATCTTGGCGACGGCTTTTATTACGTATAATATGGCCTTATAGTCAATGAATGGCACATACAATATTACAAAAAGCAATCAGGATGTATACCAAAAAAGGCCGCCATCTGGCGACCTTTTTGATATAATAATGTGGTGTATTACTCTAACTTGAACATAATGGGTAGTGTGAAGTACACTTTTACTGGTTTACCGTTTTGTTTTCCGGGTTTCCAGTTAGGCATTGCTGCCACTACGCGTTTTGCTTCTTCATCGCAACCTCCGCCTATACCGCGCTGCACTTGCACATCGCTCACGGCGCCGTCTTCGTTTACTACAAATTTCACCAGTACGCGGCCTTCTATATTACTCTCGCGGGCTGCGTCGGGGTAGTGCAGGTTTTTAGACAAATAGGCCGACATATCATATCCCGAAACCGGCATTTGCTCCACATAACTGAAGATGGCTGGCGGCGGTGGCGGAGCCACAACGCCAGTACCTTGCGTAGGCGCCACGATACCCGGATCTATACCGTCCACATCGCCTTTCTCGTCCTTAGGACCAGATGCGGTGATTTCTTTTTGTGGCGGCGGCACTTCCTCCTCCTTCACTTCCTCATCCTTCTTAATTACCGGCGGCGTAAATTTCACCATTGGTTTTACTGGCGGCGGCGGTGGTGGCGGCGGTGGTGGCGGTGGTTTCTTGGGGTCTATCGGCGGCGGCTCGGCAAGCGTTACCTGCTTCACCATAGCTACCGGTTTCTTTTCCACCTTTGCCTGCATATTTATGAGGGCATAAGCTGTTATACAAACACCAACGCCTACTAATACGAGCATAGAACGTCCGACGCGCTTAGAGTAGTTTTTACGCAACTCATAACCGCCATAGCTTTTATTACGCCCGTCAAATATGAGATCTATATAGTCGCTGCTGAGTATTTTATTAATGTCCATTTCACTTCTTTTTAGTCATAAGTATAATCGTGTTACTTATACTTTATTAGCAAATGCATTTTCTTGTTCGCAGTAGCCGCTGGTATTATCTGCCGGCATTAGCTGCTTCTGTTTCTTTAATCCAGCCTTGTTCCAGATCGCTGATATCAATAATTGCGTACACCTTCACATCGTTGATGTTCATTTCATCAAGTATGTTCACCAGGTCGCTGTAGGTGCTGGTGGTGTCGGGTTTTATCAGTATAGTAGCCTCGTCTTTAGCGGTCAGCGTTCCCTGACGCTTCATATCGTCTACCATCTTTTTCTTAGCAATAATCTCGTCTCTGATACCGTTTTTCTGGCTGAAGTTGGTAGATTTCATATCCGGAGCCACATTAGGGTCGTCGCCAATGCCTTCGTAATAATAAACTCTGTGGTTTCTGCTCAGCAATACCGTTAGCGCTACGCTTTTCTTAATCTTATTCTGATCCTCAACTTTCAGGTTGGGGTCTTTGTAAGGCATGTTTATTTCCATAGTTTTTGGCTTGGCCAGCGTTGTTGTAAACATGAAGAACGTTATCAACAAGAAGCCAAGATCCACCATGGGGGTAAGATCTATACGCGTACTTAATTTTTTTCCTTTTTTGACCCCGGGGCCTTTTTTATGTCCGCCCTTCGACGAGGTATCCAATTCTGCCATTGCAAAAGTCTTTAGTGTTTTATCAAAATTGTTTGCTCTGCCCTAAAGGCTTATTTCTTCTCTCCGCCTGCTGACGCTGCCGCCGCTGCTGCTGCAGTACCTGCCGGTATGGCCTTGAGATTGGTAATCAGGTTGAACTTAAATATTTTCCATCCTTCCAGCGTCTTGATGATCTTCTGAACGTTGGGGTAAGACGCATCGCCGTCGGCTTTAATACATATGCGCAACTTAGGATTAGATGTTCTGGCCACTTTCACCCATTCTGCAAGCTCGTTGTTTACAGAAAGTACTGATGTGTCTACCTGTACGCCGGGAGCCGTCATATCCATTTCTTTCTGCTTTTCTGGCGGCGAACTCAAGTATTCTTTAAGAGCGCTGAAAGGCAAACCAATAGACGAACCTAATGCGAAAGATGTTTTTTCCGCCTCTGTAAGATTCAGGTTCTTTTCGTAGTTTATTTCTTCAATGAGCTCTTTCCTTTTCAGCTTATTATCTATGCTAAAGAAAATGCGGCCTTTGGCATCTACAGTAAGCAACATAATATCTACGTCGGGCAGGATAATCTCAGAAATAGACGATGGCGTTTTTACTACCACCGGCTCATCTGGCTTAAACTTTGTGGCCAACATAAAGAATGTAAGCAGCAGGAAGGCTACGTCGCACATAGCCGTCATGTCTATGTGGGTACTCTGCCGCGGTATTTTTGCGTGGGGCATTTTAAATTTCTTCTGGAGTTAAACTAATAAGATCCATTATTATTCACTTTCCACAAACCCATTTCACATATTTTTCAAGCGCATGCGATTTGCGAAACCGATCTTGCCAAATTTGACTTTGGGCAAGGCGTTACATATTTAAGTCTTTAGCAGTAGCGCGCCGTTATTGCTTACGCCGCTATTACCGCTAAAGACTTAAACATGGGAACAATTATTTGTAAGTAGCTGTAAAGCTTTGTGTCAGTGTGAAACCGCTTTCGTCGATACCGTAAGTGATGCCGTCGATAAGGGTGGTAAAGAAGTTGTAAGACACGATAGCGAAGAATGATGTGCTGATACCGAGCGCCGTGTTGATCAAGGCTTCAGAGATACCTGCCGCAAGAGCGCCAGCGTCTGGAGCGCCTGCCTGAGACATCGCTGCGAATGAACGAATCATACCCATTACCGTACCAAACAGACCTAACAGTGTAGCGCAAGAAGCGATAGTAGACAAGAATACCAGATTCTTCTCGAGCATTGGCAGCTCAAGCGCTGTTGCTTCTTCTATCTCTTTCTGAATGTTTGCTACTTTCTGGTCTGTATCCAGATCATGGTTAGTAGTCATTTCGCGATATTTCAACAATCCTGCGCGCATTACATTACCTACAGAACCATGTTGTTTGTCGCACTCTGCAAGCGCAGCTTCAAGATTTTTGTTAGCAAGGTGATACTGCACTTTACGAACGAACTCAGCGCCGTCCATGCTGCCTTTAGCTTTAACAATAGTAAGTGCGCGCTCAACAATAAAGCAAAGCAGCGTAAGCAATGTTGCAATAAGGATAGGCACAACGAAACCGCCCTGATACATGGTTCCCAAAGCATTTTTTGCTTTTTCTTTATGCTCGTCGTTGAAGTTGCTCGGGCTGCCCAACACAAACTTCCAGGTAAGATAACCTACCACAATACAAGAAACCACTACTAAAAGGTTCGTCAAAAAGTTACTTGAGTTTTTTGGCTTTCCAGCGCTGCCGTGAGAAGTTGATGGTTTTGCTGCTGCCGTTTTTACATCTGCCATAATGCTGATTTTTTGATTTTGTGTTTGCTGATTATTAGTTAATGAACTTTTGTTGTGCGTTTGCAAAGATATATTTACCACCCAAAAAAACAATTTCAGGCGAAAAATTTTTCCAAATATAGGGTTTAATTCATTCTGCTATCTTAAACTACTGTTATCTTTTGATAATTGCCTTGCTGTGTGGCAATTATTCATTAAAACACGCTCAGTGTGCCGCCCTTGTTGCAGGCAACTACAACTGTATTATAAGGATAGGGATCAGCATGGTTGCCGGTCGCCGCTGCAACATGCTTTGTTTTCGTGGCTTTGCAATAAAATAAACGACGATCTTGAGGGCTTATTGTGCAGCGAAAACAAATATTTTTAATTTGCAAATTTCGCAACTTTAAATTTATTATTACAACAATCGTTGTCCATGCTTATTGCAAAACAGGGGCTACTTTACTACTGACGTATTTCTATGCCATTTCCTTTGTATTTTCGCGGCATATTTTTTTTAATCCTGAATCAGATACATGAATCTTAATCCCTGGCATTCCGTTAGCTACGGCGAAAACGTGCCTAACATAGTAACAGCAGTTATTGAAATACCCCGAAACTCTCGCGCCAAGTACGAATTAGACAAAGAAACCGGCCTGCTTCGCCTCGACCGCGTATTGTATTCGTCCGTTTACTACCCTGCCAACTACGGCTTTGTGCCCCGCACTTATTGCGACGATAACGACCCGCTCGACATATTAGTACTGTCGCAAATAGACATGCAGCCTTTGTGCCTGGTAGAGGCCAAGATCATAGGCGTGATGCGCATGCTGGATCAGGGCGAAGCCGACGACAAATTGATAGCGGTATGTGCAAACGATATGAGCGTTGCCCACTACAACGACATTTCCGAACTGTCGCCCCACTTCATAGGCGAGCTGCGCCACTTCTTTGAAGAATACAAACGCCTGGAAAACAAAGAAGTTAAAGTAGAAGATTTCCAGAATGCGCGCCTTGCAAAGAAAATCCTGCAACACAGCATCAACGATTATAAAGTGAAATTTGGCGCTAAATAGCTTTGCGCCTTCTGCCGCTGGTAATGGCCTTTTGCTACGCATCGTTTCAGTTGCGTTTCAAAAGGCCATTGTTTTTGTATCGCTTCTGCCTATAGTGCGGTATTTTTCGTTTTCCCATTAATACCTACTTTTAGTACTTTTGATGTTTTATATCCTTTAGCGCCAGATCGTATGAACATTACCACAATTCTATCGTTGTTGTTGCTGGGCGCACTTGCCGGCATGCTGAGTAGCATGGTGGGCATTGGCGGCGGGCTGCTCATAGTGCCGGGCCTGGTGCTGGTAATGTCTATGAGTCAAAAAATGGCGCAGGGCACATCGCTGGCGCTAATGCTGCCGCCGCTGGGGGCTTTTGCCGTACTCAACTACTACAAAGGCGGCTTCGTAAATTTTAAGGTAGCGGGCATTCTCTGCCTTGCCTTTATTATAGGTAGCATTATGGGCAGCAAACTGGCGCTTAACCTGCCAGAAACACTTTTGAAAAAAATATTCGGAATATTCTTGCTCATCATGTCGGTGAAATACCTGATGGGCGAGAAAATAGTACAGCTATTCGACTCTGTGGTAACCAGTTTTAAGCGATAATATTTATATAAAGCAAAATGAAACGGACAAAAATTAAAGACATTTTAAGAAGCGACGCCACCGATTATCAGGTGAATGTAAAAGGCTGGGTGCGCTCGTTCAGAAATAATCAATTTATAGCCCTCAACGATGGCTCGTGCATGGGCAACATTCAGGTGGTAATAGACCTGAATACCGATGCCGAAATAGTGAAGCAAATAAATAATGGCGCCTCTGTGAGCGTAAACGGCACAGTGATAGCCAGCATGGGCAAGGGGCAGAAAGTAGAGGTTAAAGCAGACGAAATAACGATTTTGGGCGCTTGCGATCCCGAACAATTCCCGCTGCAATTGAAGAACAAACCAAGCCTTGAATACCTCCGCGAAATAGCGCATCTACGTTTCCGTACCAATACTTTTGGCGCAGTGTTCCGCGTGCGCCATACGCTGGCCTATGCGGTGCATAAGTTCTTCAACGATCGTGGTTTTGTGTACCTGCACACGCCCATTATCACCGCATCCGACGCCGAGGGCGCCGGCGAAATGTTCAGGGTGTCTACTTTACCCACAGAAAACCCTCCGCGCAACGAAGATGGCACAATCAACTACAAAGAAGATTTCTTTGGCCGATGCACAAATCTTACGGTGAGCGGACAACTGGAAGCCGAACTTGGCGCGATGGCGTTTAGCGAGGTGTATACGTTCGGCCCTACTTTCAGAGCAGAAAACTCTAACACAGCACGCCACCTTGCCGAGTTCTGGATGATAGAACCCGAAGTTGCGTTCAATGACATTACCGACAATATGGATCTTGCAGAAGACTTTATCAGGTATATCATTGGTTATGCTATGGAGCACAACCGCGAAGATCTTGAGTTTCTGGCGCAACGCCTGGCCGAGGAGGAGAAACAAAAGCCAATGAACGAGCGCAGCGAACTGGGCCTGATAGAAAAGCTTGAATTTGTGCTCAACAACAAATTCGAACGCATCACCTACACAGAAGCAATACAGATACTGCGCGACTCGCCGGCCTACAAGAAAAAGAAATTCCAGTACGATGTGACCTGGGGTATAGACATGCAAAGCGAACACGAAAGGTATCTTGTAGAGAAACACTTTAAGAAACCTGTTATAGTTACCGGCTATCCTAAAGACATCAAGGCGTTTTATATGCGCATGAACGACGACGGCAAGACGGTAGCAGCCATGGATATACTGGCGCCCGGCATTGGCGAAATAGTGGGCGGCAGCCAAAGAGAAGAACGACTGGATATGCTGACCAAGCGCATGGAAGAAATGCACATTCCGGCAGAAGAAATGTTCTGGTATCTCGATACGCGCCGCTTCGGCACTGTGCCGCACGCAGGTTTCGGACTGGGCTTCGAGCGTATGGTGCTGTTTGTAACCGGCATGACCAACATTCGCGACGTAATACCATTCCCTCGTACGCCAAAGAATGCAGAATTTTAATGCGGTCGTTGCCACGGCATAGGCAGCGCTTGCATACAGAAAGTCAGGATAAATTTGCAGCTAAACGGCTACTGCCGCTCAAAAAGAGGCGCCAAAAATAAGCTGTAGTATGTTCCTGAATCTTTCTACTTTTGTTACTCGAATTTAAAATTTTAACTTTTGAAATAATATGAAATCAAATATCAATATCCAGATCGAGCTTGCCGAAGACAAGATGCCGGAAACAATACACTGGACTGCCCCAGATGGCGGCGTGCCAGACCTTCAGGCTGCAAAAGCAATACTACTGGGATTGTGGGATGGTCAGGAAAAATCGGCATTGCGCATAGATCTTTGGACCAATAAAATGATGGTAGACGAGATGAACGACTTTTTCTACCAGACATTTTATGGCATGGCCGACACCTACCTGCGCGCTACAAAAAACGCGGCGCTGGCTAACGACCTGAAAGAGTTTGCCAAGGTGTTTCTGAAAAAGGCAAACGATGCTTTAGATAAATAACGGAAACCAATTATCAACCGCTTTTTGACGTTGCCCCGATAGCGCAACCGTTTTGGGGCAGCGCAAAAAGACAAATACCACAACTATGTCGCTTGAGCAAAAAGTAATGGATGAGCTTAAAAACGCTATGCGCGCTAAAGATGAAGCCGCGCTGCGCAGTCTGAGAGCTATTAAGGCCGCCATAATTTTAGAAAAAACAGCCGAAGGCGCTAATGGCGAAATATCTGAAGCTACCGAGCTGAAGATGTTGCAGAAAATGGCTAAACAACGTCGCGATTCGCTGGACATTTTTCTGAAACAAAACAGAGAAGATCTGGCAGCAAAAGAAAAAGAAGAACTAAACATCATAGAGAAATTCCTGCCTCAGCAAATGAGTCCGGAAGAACTGAGAACCGAACTGCGCGCAATAATAGCGCAGGTAGGCGCTAAGTCGCCGGCCGATATGGGCAAGGTAATGGGCGTAGCCAGCAAACAACTTGCCGGCAAAACCGATGGCAAAGCCATAAATGAAGCAGTAAAAGAACTGCTTGCCCAGTAATTTTTTATAATTGCAACCTGTTTTTCACGCTGCGCCGCTGTGCGCCGTGCAAAACAGGTTGTTTTGCGTTTCGCCTTTCTTCTATTACATTACGTTCCGGTTTTCGTCTATTTGCATTTTTATGGTACTCGATGTAGTAGGTATTATATTCATCATCCTGTTTTTTATCCGCGGCTATACCAAAGGGTTTATTGTGGCAGTGTTTTCTGTGCTCGCCTTGCTGCTGGGCGCCGTATGCGCCATGGCTTTGTCGCACAAACTATCGGTATGGCTTATAGACAATAAAATTGTGAGCAGCATGTGGGCGCAGGGCCTCAGCTACATAGTTTTGTTTATAGGCGTGGTGATAGTGGTAAAAATGATAGCCAAAGTACTGGAAAGCGCTGCCGACAAACTACTTCTGGGCACAATAAACATGGCTATCGGCGGATTGCTGTATGGCTTTTTAGGGGCTGTTTTCTGGAGCGCTATGCTATGGCTGGGCACAAAAACGCACATTATCTCTACCGAAACCATAGCCGCATCCAAAACCTATAATTCGCTATCGGCGCTGGCGCCATGGGTGTTCACTAAAATGGGCGACATTCTACCCTTTGCAAAAGGCTCGTTTGCTTATTTCGATAATCTGTTTCAGACCCTCAATAAATAAAACCAGGTATGTGGGTATTAATAGATAATTACGACTCGTTTACCTGGATATTGCTTCATTATCTATTGCAGACCGGCGCGGAATGTGTTGTGTATCGCAATAACGAAATTACGCTCGATGAGTTAATTGCCCTTCGCCCGGAGCGCCTAATACTATCTCCCGGCCCGGAGACGCCCGTACAAGCGGGCATTACTATGGCCGCTATACAGCATTTTCATAATCGCATACCGTTGCTGGGCGTATGCTTGGGTCATCAGGCCCTTGGCATGTTTTTTGGCGCACGGCTGGTGCATGCCTCCTACCCTATGCATGGCAAAACAAGCGAAGTAAGCCACAACGGGCATCAATTATTTTCCGGCATATCATCGCCATTCACCGCTATGCGGTATCACTCGCTTGCAGTAGATAGTTTTGACAATACTGAACTGGAAAGCATAGCCGCTACCGATGACGGCACAATAATGGCTCTTGCACACAAAAGGTATCCCTGCATTGGGGTGCAGTTTCACCCCGAAAGCGTGGGCACGCCCTGCGGCGCGCAGTTACTGCAAAACTGGGCCGATATGCGTTTCGAAATCAGTGACCAATAGCGGCTACCATACGCCCACCTCGCGCTCCAGCTCTATACCAAAACGCTCGTGCACCGACGCTACAATCTCGCCCGACAGTTGCCATACATCGCTGCCGCGCGCATTGCCGTAGTTTACCAGCACCAGCGCTTGTCTGGCATGCACGCCTACAAAACCTTTTCTATAGCCCTTCCAGCCGCAACGCTCTATTAGCCAGCCGGCAGGCGTCTTTACATATCCCGGCGACACTGCGTAATGAGGCATATCCGGATAGTGCGCCAGCAGGGTTTCATACTGCTCGCGCGTTATGGTGGGGTTTTTAAAAAAACTACCTGCATTGCCTATCTCCTTAGGGTCTGGTAGTTTTGACCGGCGTATGTTCATTACCGCATGGGCTATGGCTTTCACAGTAGGCTGCTGCACACCCAGGCTTGCCAGCTCGTCGCTTATAGCTCCATAACTGGTGTTGTACACAGGGCGTTTAGCCAGCTTAAACACTACCGATGTAATAAAGACTTTATCTTTCAGGCTATGCTTAAAAATACTATCGCGATACCCAAAGCTACAATCGGCATTGGTAAATGTTTGCATCTTTTGCTCTTGCCACAGCCAGCCTTCTAAAGTAGCTATTGTGTCTTTCACCTCTACACCGTAGGCCCCTATGTTTTGTATGGGGGCGGCGCCTACCGTACCGGGTATAAGCGCCAGATTTTCTATACCGCCCAGTCCGGCATCGATAGCATACAGCACAAAATTGTGCCAAAGCTCGCCCGATTTTGCGCGCAGCCACACATAGTCTGCATCTTCTTTGTCTATCGTTATCCCTTTCAGTTGGTTATGTATCACTACGCCCTTTACCTCGCCGGTGAGCAGTATATTGCTACCGCCGCCCAGCACATGGGTAGCAAGGCCCGACGCGCTTATAGCGGGCAACTGATCTACGCTGCGCAAGGTGGTAAAATATTCAGCGTCTACATCTATCCCAAAGGTATTGTAGGGTTTCAGCGATACATTTTGCTGCATGACAAAAATTGTTGGTGGTATAGCTAAAGCTACGAACCCAAAAGTAAATCAATATTTACAACCAGCGTAGCAGCGCCGCCAACTTCAGCAACCCGCCGCCATCAATGCTGATCGCCGCCTTTATTACCCATATCGGCCATCTTCCAGGTATCGCCCACAGAGTATAGTAGCAAATAGTCTTGCGCCGGTCGTTTTAGCGTAAGCTCGTAGTAATGACCTGGGTCCTTTAGGTCCAGCTTATAGGCTTCGTTTTCGTAGCTCACGCCCCCTTGTCCGGCCATCCACCACCATGTGCCCCACTGATTCAACGTCACCCTGAGCACGCTATCATTTACTACGGTCACAAACGCGCCGTCTGTAGGCTGCAGCATATTATAGGCCATGGCATCATACACTTCGTTGTTTATTTTACGATCGGCGCGGAGCAGATTGTGCATCAGTTTAAACTCGCTACTCCTTTCTGCGCCTATCATGGGCGTGCCGTTAAAACATTCGGGCAGGTTGAGCAACACCATTATCTTGTCATCCGCTCTTGGAATGGTGGTGAGCAGGTTGGTAATTATACGCTCAGATTTGCCCCAGTAGCGCGAGGTCATTACGGCATAGCGCAAATTGCACAACGCAAAAAAAGCTATTAGCCCCGCCCGCACAATATTCACCGATATATAACTGAGCAATACAGCAACCAGCATATAAAAAAAAGCGGAGCTGAAATAAACATACCGGTCGAAGTGCACCAGCAGCAGCTCGCTAAACCAAAGCGGTATGGTGAGCGCCAATGAGGCAAGCAATGAAATAAACAATACGGCCGCTACCTTGGCTTTGCTGGTCAATGCCTTTATACGGAAGGCTATAACGCCCACCGACACGACCACAAGACTATAAAAAGTGTATATAGACCTTTGCGAATCGCAAAAATCGTACACCTTCTGGCGAAGCTCCGGGGGGAAATAACGCCCTACCAACAACAAATGAAACAGGTATTTTATGGGCTTACCAAAGGCGCCCGGCGTAATGGCGGTAACAGCGTCTGTGCCTATACGCGATACCCAGCTACCATATATCACTCTGAAACCCACAATGCGCATAACAAACAATGCAAGCATAGGCAAGAAAAACCACAACACAATGTTGCCGAACAACCGCCGCGGAAAAACAGGGTTAAACCTGTAAAACAACGCCAGCGCAAGAACCAACCACGGCGTAGCATAAAACAACTCGAGCGAGAACAGCGAGAGCGCGTACAAAATCAAGGCGTTGCGCACATATTTTTTGTCGCCGGTATGTATGTAGCGCTGCACCCAATGTAGTATCAGCAGCGGCATGGTAAGCCCTGTAAGGAAATGAAACGACGGTTCCCAAACAATAACTTCTGAAAGATAGGGCGACAAACAAAACAGCAAAGCGCCTACAAACCCTATAGCGCCTGCCCGTGCCACCCCACCATCTGTAAGCATCCCCACAACTACCCTGTATAGCAAGGCGGCATTGGCTGCCTGTAGCGTAACAAACAGTAAATGCCAGCGGCCTGCATCTATACCCAGCAACTGATAAAACACATACGTAAGCAACTGTGTGAACTGATACATACTTACCGCCTTAAAGTTGGAGCGATTAACGTACTCCCAAAACGGATGATGTTGCACTTGATCGAGCCAGCCGGTAAAATCGGTAACAAAACCCGCTTTGGCCGCCGGACGATACAAAAAATAAAGCAACAGCCACAGCAGGCAAAACAACCATCTGATGGCGATGGGCTTTCCCGGTTTAGGATCGCCCGATATATCTATGACTTTAGAAAGCTGGTACACTTTGTTGGGGATGAGTAAACAAATATACTGTTTGTGCACCGCTCTTGCGCTACCATGGCTACCTATAGTTGCTTTAGGTATACCCGGCGTAGCTGCCACTGCAACATTTTATAATATTAACAGTATACAAACACCCGTAGCGGGCCAATAAAGACGGTTTGTCGGTGTAAATATATATTTTTGCCCACGTTCAACCTCGTACCGGATGATTTCAAAAACATACAAAGCATCATTATTAGTAGCAGAAGACGAAGAAAGCCTGCGCGAAGCCCTAAAGCTGAACCTGGAACTGGAAGGCTACGAAGTAACAACCGTAGATAACGGACCGGCAGTTATCAAGATGGTGAAAAATGAATACTTCGATCTGATAGTGCTCGATATTATGCTGCCCGAAATGGATGGCATTACTGTTTGCGAAACCATAAGAATGCAGCACAACGATGTGCCAATTTTGTTTCTGTCGGCCCGCAATACCGGCGCCGACCGTGTAGAGGGCCTAAAAAAAGGCGGCGACGACTACCTGACCAAACCCTTCAATCTGGAAGAATTGCTGCTGCGGGTGGACAAACTGATAGTAAAAAACAAGAAGATCAAAGAGCCTCAGGCCATGGGCGATATCTATGAGTTCGACGGTTACAAAATAGACTTTGCCGCTCACGAATTTACCGACCGCAACAATACCCATCAGGAACTGAGCAAAAAAGAAGCCGCGCTGCTGAAATTGCTTATCGAACACGAAGGCGAAGTGGTGTCGCGCGAGCAGATATTGCAGATAGTGTGGGGCTATAATGTATACCCTACTACACGTACCATAGACAACTTTATCCTCAACTTCCGTAAATTTTTTGAGCGCGACAGCCGCAACCCCAAACACTTTCACTCTATAAGAGGCGTGGGCTATAAATTTACAAAGTAGGCGCTACCAGGCAAGATCGGGATCGGTTTCATCGGACTTAGCCCTATGCGCCCGTCTGCTTTGTATCTTTTGCAACTGCCGCTCGTATATCAGTCTTGCAATCTTTGCCGGCGCGTCGGGCTCACCGTGCAGCGCGTTTATTTTGCGTTCAGATATATCCAGCCTGTACATGAGTCTGTAAAAAGGTTCTGCCCCTTGTGCCAATATAGCCGAAACCCTTGCCTCCAGCAGTCGCAGTATTGTTTCTTCCGACACCATGCCGGTGGCACCTATACCCCATTCTTGTTGCAAAGCAATTGCTGCTTCTTGTATCAGATTGTCGGACATTCAGATGGTTTGGTGTGTTTTGTAGTTTAAAGCAATAGATACAAAGTACTAAATAGGCTAATTTTATTACCAAAAATTAAGATTCAGGTTTGCTCACCAGCGTAATAAAGGACGTTTATTACTGAAAATGGTACTTAGACAATATCTCGTCGATTGATTTATCATTGTCGTTTTGGTAAATATCCTGATGAAATTTCTCAAGATAGGTGAGTAGATATTTTAGTTGTACTTTTTCTTGCATTGACAGATTACCAGCTTTCAATAGCAAATCCTTTTTAGACTGTTCGAGAATGTTCTCCCGAGTCTGCCTCCCCTTTTCTGTAAGCTCTACCCGTTTTATGCGCCTATCATGTACATCTGTCAACTCCTTTATCATACCGATATCTATAAGCCGCTTCATCATTTGCGCGCCAGTGGTCAATTCCGAAATTGTATCCTTGTATACTTCATTCTTTGCAGGTGTGCCTCGATTATTAATAGATACAAGAAAAAAATACTCGTCCATATTATTAAGCCCATTTGCATTCAAAAACTCCTTTGCGTACCAACGGAAATACTTAGACAATCTATGAATGTTCCACACAATAAACCTATTGTCCTCTACTATGTTATTTGGTTGTATCACGCTCGCCGGCTCTGCCTGCAAGCGTCTATTGACCCAAACCGAGAACTCTTTTAAATCATCGCTTCCGGTTTCTTCATAAAATGTACTGAATAAGTTTACCAGCTCTACAACCTTAGTTCCTTGCATCTCCATATGGTATATTACAACACAAATGTAACAAAATAAAACTACAGTTCTGTATTGTTTATTCAATCCAATAATATACTTTTGTAGAATTGATAACCAAAATAACTACAGAAATGAAGAAAT
This sequence comes from uncultured Flavipsychrobacter sp., assembly GCA_964561325.1. GTDB lineage: Bacteria > Bacteroidota > Bacteroidia > Chitinophagales > Chitinophagaceae > Nemorincola. The sequence continues at coordinate 27,908 of CAZLPE010000004.1, read as the reverse complement.
ATCTCTTATTGCTTGCCCTTACAGGCATTATTTCACAGAATTCAAACGCTCAATATAATTTGGCTATGTTATACAGCAGCGCAGGTATGGAATATGGAAAAGCAAGCGCAATAGACGCTGATACTAATTACATAAACGGTTCATTGTTTCAAAACACCATTAATGTAAATCCAGATGGAATCACCAATCTAACGGCGCCCGGCGCTACGACTCAAATAGCGCTAACAAAATACAATAGAAAGGGTCAATTGGTTTGGGCAAAGAGTTTTGGAGGATTAACGACCAGCGAAGCTCCACATGGTATTGATTGCGACAGTGCAAAAAATATCTATGTTACAGGGTATTTTGGGAGTACTACCACTGCCGGTCCACTCAATGCCGATTTTAACCCGTCGGGAGGAGGAACTGTGGCTACGCAAGGCAATGAAGATTGTTTTGTAGCAAAATATGACAAGAACGGCAATTACCAATGGGCATTCGGACTAGGCAACACCGGAACCAATACTCAAGAAAGAGCATGGGATATTGCAACTGATAAAACCGGCAACTCGTATGTGGTAGGTGGATTTCACGGTACAGTTAATTTCAATCCACTTGGCACTCCACTAACCCTATCGTTGCCAGACACACTTGTGGGTCTATTTATTGCTAAATATAACAACAACGGAATCTGCCAATGGGCTACAACCATAAACGCACAATGTACAAGTGTTTTCACCGAAGGGTATGCTACCTGCGACCTCGACGCTTTTGGTAATCTATATGTAGCGGGAAACTACCGGGGCGCTGCTGTTAACTTCAATCCGTTGGGAACACCGGTTTTATTATCAAGCAGTGGACTAACGGATATATTCATTGCCAAGTATAATACCCTGAATGGCGTTTTGGGATGGGTGAAAAAAATAGGAGGAACCGCAGCCGACCTCGTATCGCCGGGAGCGTTAAGGTGCGATAATAACGGGAACCCTTATTTCACAGGCCGACTTAATGGTACAGGCTCTGTAGATTTTGATCCGGGTACGGGCATTACAAACATTACAACATCGGCATTATACCTCTCAAGCTTCGACTCTTCAGGCAATCTACGAAGCGCAGTTGGGATGAATAGCGGAGCCGGCGATGGAGGTCATAGAGTGGCATTCGACAACAACAATGACGTATACATATCTGGTTGGATGAATGGCACAGCTACATTCGGAACTATTGCAAGAACTGCAATTGCCCCAACAGCGGATGTGTTCATAGCTAAATACAACAACGCATTATCCACCTGTTTATGGGCTTTCAATTTTGGTAGTACCAGCAGCTCAGACAACAATATCTGCGCAGGATTATCAATAGATCAAGAAAACAGCATCATCATGACCGGACAGCTATATGGCACAAACTGTGACGTAGACCCAAGTGCAGACACGCTCAATCTCTCGAGCGTAGGGAATAATGATTGCTTCATTGTAAAATATAACAACAACGGACTTCTCTGGTCGCTGGATACATCTGGGCCATTAAGAAATTCAAATAACATTAGTGGTGCATTCAATATTTTCCCAAATCCTGCGATGAATACCTTAACGATAACTGGACCAACAACAGATCGTTTTCATTATAGCATTTACGATGCCGTAGGCGCTGTTATTAAAGAGGGTGATGGAAAATTCCCCGATTTCACAGTCAATATCAATGAATTAACGGCTGGGGTGCACTTCTTAAAACTAACAACATTATCAGAAAAAACTACCTATACTTCAAGATTTATTAAGCTACATTGATGTGGCAACCTTACAATAATATGTACCATATTACTACAATGCACTAAAAACCATATCGCCAAAGCTAGCCAACATAAAAACGCTATTAGAAACAATAATTGCAACAAAAGGCGCCAGATGGCGCCTTTTGTTGCAATTATATACTTCGAAGAAATAAAATCATCGTCTCACGCAATAGAATAGCCGCTATAAAAATTATTTATTGCAAAATTGCGACCGGTGTTTTAACCTTTACACAATAAAGGCGTCTAAATACCTTCCTAAAATATTAGATAGCGCATTAAACGCAGCATTTGACACAATTGTAAAACAGCGAATATTTGAAACTTGCAGTACGCATCACCCTTTTATTTACCGGACTTTTATCGTCCACATTTGGGTTTGCGCAATCTGCCGACACAACATTGTTTGCAAAAACTATAGACACTACTGTTGCACACCCTCACTTCAACGATGTACTGAATAACGAATACGACTTAATAGATCTGTTTAGCAATATCTGGCACAGAGGCTCTGGTAAAAGAAAAGATACCGGCGAGATCAAATCATCCAGACTGCGGGTATCGGCGGTGCCAGCTGCCGGATATACGCTGCAAACAGGGTTCGCTGCGCTGGTAAGCGCTAATGCAGCGTTTTATACACGGCCCGACGCCAATGTATCTACACTGCTCACCAGCCTGACCTATACCGAGCGTAACCAGATAATACTACCGCTGCAAACAAGCATCTGGACAAAAGCCAATAAATACAATATTGTTATAGACTGGCGCTACCTAAAATACCCGTCGTTCACTTATGGTCTGGGAGGCTATACTTCGTTATCAAACGGCTACACTATAGACTACTCAGCGCTGCGCATTCATCAAACCTTACTACGCGAACTGGCCGAAGATATGTATGCGGGCATTGGGTACAAACTCGATTATTTTTACGGTATCGTCGAGCTTAACCCTCCTGTAGGCGTAGCAACAGATTTTCAGACCTACGGCCTTCATAATACAGAATTTGCATCTGGCTTCACGTTCAATTTCCTGTACGACACACGAAAGAACCCCATCAATCCGCAAAAAGGGAATTTTGTAAATGTAGTTTATCGCCCCAACCTTACCATTTTTGGCAATACAGCATCCTGGCGATCGCTGGTGGTAGATGTACGCAGGTATATGCGCTTTCCGCGCCAGTCGCACAATGTGCTTGCCGTATGGATGTACAACTGGTTTACCGTTAGCGGCAAAGCGCCCTACCTGATGCTGCCCAATACCGGCGGCGACCCATACAGCAATACGGGCAGAGGCTACATACAGGGGCGCTACCGCGGCAACAACATGGCCTACCTGGAGGGCGAATACCGCTTCAGTATTACCAACAATGGCTTGCTGGGCGGCGTAGTTTTTGCCAATGCACAAACGTTCAGCGAACAGACAACAAATAGTTTCGAAACCATAGCTCCCGCCTACGGGCTCGGGTTGAGAGTGCGGCTTAATAAATTCACCCGCACCAATCTTGCCATCGACTACGGTTTTGGTAAAAATGGCTCCAGCGGCATTTTTGTCAACCTCGGCGAGGTGTTTTAGTCCGGCTGTTCGCCGCTCTTCAAGAGTCTTTACCTTTGCGCCATGGCTTACGAGCATTACAAAGAATTTCTCGACGAAAAAGCGGCATTGTACAATCAACCAGCCTTTATTGCCGCCGACCCAATTTGTATTCCGCACGCCTTTTCGCTAAAGCAAGACATAGAAATTGCCGGTCTGTTTGCCGCTACGCTTGCATGGGGCAACAGAACCACTATCATCAACAATTGTAAAAAGCTGATGCAATGGATGGACAACAAACCCTACGATTTTATACTCAATCACTCCGACGACGACTTGCGTCCTTTTGTACATTTTGTGCACCGTACTTACAACGCTACCGATCTGTTATACTTCATACAATTGTTGAAGTATCATTACGGTAGGTCGCCCTCGCTCGAGGATGCATTTGTGCCGGAAGATAGCTACCTACACGAGCATGTAGGCCCCGCGCTTGAGCACTTCCATAACTACTTCTTTTCTATAGAACACCCCGAACGTACCCGTAAACATGTAGCGACACCCGACCGCGATTCGGCCTGCAAACGCCTGTGTATGTATTTGCGCTGGATGGTGCGTACCGACGATAAAGGCGTGGATTTCGGCATCTGGAGCAAGATTAAGCCCGCTCAACTTGTTTGCCCGCTCGATGTGCATGTAGCGCGCGTAGCCCACAGAATGGACCTTATAGACAACATAAAATCGAACTGGCGCAATGCGGTAACCCTCACCAGCCATCTAAAGCAATTTAACGCTGCCGACCCGGCTATTTACGACTTTGCACTGTTCGGGCTGGGCATGGCCGAAAGATTATAATACACCGCCCAAAGCGCTAAAAAACGAATGGCCGCCCAGTACAGGACGGCCATTTATTATTTCACATCAGCAAGTCTTACTGATCTTTCATTTTTATTATTACTCTTCTGTTCTTAGCTCTGCCTTCTTTTGTGGCATTGCTTGCAGCTGGGTTTTTAACACCATGACCTATTGTCTTCACAGACTTAGGATCAACACCCTTGCGCTCCAGATAGTTTTTCACAACTACCGCTCTTTTCTTAGACAGTACTTTGTTGTATTGTTTAGTGCCGGTGTTGTCGGTATAACCATGTATTTCCACCTTAGCTTTCTTGTTCTCTTTCAGCTTTTTAGCTGCTTCTTTCAGTACTGGCAAAGACGACTTCTTGATGCTCGTTCTATCTACATCAAACAACAATGGCTTAGATACTTTAACCTCTGGTTCTGGTTCAGGCTCTGCTTCTTTTACCACTATCGGGCAACCGCGGTTGCTTGATGGGCCAGCTACTTCTGGACATTCGTCTTCGTTGTCAGGTATTCCGTCGCCGTCTGTGTCGGGGCAGCCTTCAAACTCTGCCAAACCTTTTCTTGCAGGGCAAGCGTCTTCGTTATCAGGTATTTCGTCGCCATCTGTGTCGGGGCAGCCGTTGAACTTAGCCAAACCTGCTACTGTAGGACAAGCATCGTCTACGTCGGCTATGCCATCGCCGTCTGTATCAGGACAACCGTTCAGCGCTTTTGGTCCGGGATCGGTTACGCATTTGTCTTTGTCATCTGTTACGCCATCTCCATCAGTATCTTTCTTGGTTTTGATAAAGTAACGAGCGCCAAAAGATATACCATAGTTATGATTTACCACCGACGATACTCCATTCATCACCGAACCATAGCTACCCAACTTATCAGTCAGTTTGCCGTCGTTGTTGTTGTCAAAGTTCTGGTAAATGTAGTACAGGCCAAGATTGATGGCCATTTGTTCAGACAGGTAAAAGCTTACTGCCGGACGAACAAGGAAGCCTATTGAAGCGACTTTATAGTCTACATTACCCGTGTTGGCATTAGGCTTCACGCCCAAACCTACATTGTATCCATCTGCGCGCAGCTTATTAAAATAGCCCTCTATGTTTGGGTTAGACGTAACGCCTACATAGGGTACTTTCTTAATAATCAGATCTGAGGGATCTGGTATGGGCGAAGTTTCATACACTGTTCCGTTTGCTCCCTTCACTCCGCTATACTTATATATAGCTTCGTAATCAAAAGAAGCATCTGTAGTGTACGAGTTTTTAGCCAGCAAGTTAACCAACAAACCTGCATCGGCGGTAAAGCCTACGCGCTCACTAAGCTTGGTTTTATACTTAAACAGTATAGGAATGTTCAGGTTCGAAATCTTAATGGCTTCTTTAATAGGCCCGTTGGCGGTGATTAGCTGCCTGTAGGTTTTATTAAAAATGTCGGTAGCCTGATATTCTACATGATACGCATCGAGGGTTACATTGCCTTGCTGATACATGTAAGATACGCCAAGCCCAGCGCCAAAATGACGCTTTTTGCCGAAAAAGTAACCTACCTGCAAATCAGCGCCCAACGACAAACCATCCTTGAATTGCACATCGCTAATTTTCGATACGCTCGTCAATGCATTTGAATATTGAGCCAAAGGATTGCCGGAAGTAAAGTTTTGATTGAGCAGTCCACCAACCAAATTAAGATCGATACACCATCTCGATAACAAACTATCTGCCGGAATTTTATTTCTCAGCGACGAACCTGCATTAGGCGCATTATCAACTTCAGGGTTAATGTTTTGCGCCTGCATTTGATAAGAGCCTCCAAGAACAGCAAGAATCAGAATTGTTTTTTTCATCAATATTTTTTTACTTACACAATTGTATTAGTTCTTTATAAATCGGGCAGTAGCAATCTTTATTCCATTACGGGTGCAGTTGATCAGATAGCAGCCAGCTGGCAGTTCGGCAACGTCAAACTGCGTAGCATTACCTGTCGCTGTATTCATCTTTATCTGCTGACCCATCATATTTACAATAGCCACTTGAGTTTCGCCGCCATTCCAGCCTGCCAGTTGCACATTAAGAGCGCCGCTGGTTGGGTTAGGATAAACATTCAGCTCAGCTTGTTTGTTTGCAGTAGCAACACCAAGCGGGGTATTGTAGTATGTTTTTTGTGTGCAACCATTCTTAGTGGTCATCACCCAATATCTGTAGTTGGTAAAATTAGGGGTGTTGTTGGGGTAGCTCTGGAACACCTCGTTGCGCAGTAGAGATGAGTCGAGCGTAATTGCATCGTCATAACCCCATTGGTAATGCTCTACTTCATTATCTGTATACACAAACTGATAGTTGAAATAAAGTACTTCTGCAGTAGAAGCTGCTGTAGCGCCCACATTTACAACCACGCTGTCTGATGCCTTGCACTGCGCTGCTCCTACAAGGGCGGTAAGCGTTATAACTGCGCGACCTGTTGTTGGGAAGTTTACCAATGCATACTGATGGCCTGCGCCTTGAGCATATACATAAGCTCCGGTGGCGCTCCAGGCGTAAGAAACACCAGCAGCAGGAGGATTTGCAACGCCAAAGTTCTGATACATAGTTCCTTTACAAACAGCGTTTGGCGATTGCGTAGTAATAGGCGCTACCGTTGGTACCGGGCTAACCGTTACTGTAACATTTTCCGCATTAGTGCAACCGTTAGCTGTAAGTACAAATGCATACACAGCATTGAGCGCGCCAGTAGTGGTGTTGGTAAGCGTATCATGAATGTCGCCAGATCCAAAAGAAGTTGCAGGCAATATACCTGTTACCGTTGCTCTGTTCCATTCAAAAGTTACGCCGCTTGTAGCGCTGGCAGAAACATAGTTGAAAGCGCCGCCGGTGCAAATGGTGTCAAACAAATCAGACGACAATCTTGGAGTAGGATGAACTACCACAGTGAGCGTCTGGATGCTGCTGCAACCCAATGAAGAAACGGTAAAATCGTAAGTAACGGCTACGTCGTAGTAAGTGCTGTTGTGCAATGTTTCGAACGGATTGCCTCTGCCTGTATCTTCAGCATTGGTAATGCCGCCTACAAACGGACGATGCCAGAAAAAGTCTGCACCCGGCGTTACGCTAACCGGCGTGTAGATAAACACTGAATTGTCGCAAATAGCAGGGGGCGTAAGCGTACTGCTCAATGTTGGTGTATTTTTCACCGTAAGCGTGGCAGTAGCTGTAGCCGTAGCGCAACTGAGCGTAACGGTATACGAGATAACCGCAGCGCCGGTAGTTAAGCCTGTAGCCACGCCGGAGGTAGCGTCTATAGTAGCAACCGTTGAGTCTGAGGTGCTCCAAACGCCGCCGGGCAAAGAATCGCTAAGGGCAGTAGTAGCGCCCTGGCAGATACTCAACAAACCAGTTATAGGCTCAATAGCCGTAGACGGACTGATGTTAACAGTATAGGTTCCTACAGCCGAGCCGCATACGGTAGTAATTGTGTAAGAGATAATAGCTGTGCCCGATGCAATACCGGTAACCATGCCGCCCGTACCTACGGTGGCAACCGCCGAATCGCGGGTAGACCATACGCCGCCGGGCAAACTTGCAGAAAGTGTAGATGTGTCGCCAAGGCATATCACTCTGCGGCCGGAAATCGTAGCGGCCACTGGCAATGGCAGAATACGTACTGTAGCGGTTGCTGTTGCAATACCGCAAGCCTGCGCCTTGGTGTAAATGATGGTAGCTGTGCCCGGAGTAATACCGGTAACAATACCCGAAAGCGAACCTACGATAGCAGTGATGTTGTAAGCGCTGCTCCATGTTCCACCTGCGGTTGTGTCTCTCAAAGTATCGCTTGCAAACTGGCAAATGTTGGTGTTGCCGGTTATAGCGCCCACTGTGCCGGGAGCGCCTATCGTTACTGTTTTGTTGCGCGTAGCTGTTCCGCAGCTATTGGTTATAGAGTAGAATATAATTGCGTTGCCGGGCATTACACCGGTTACATAACCTGTGGTAGTAACTACAGAAGCAACCATAATATTATCGCTGCTCCATGTCCCGCCGGGCACAGTATTGGTAAATCTGTTTATAGAGCCTCTACACAAAGTATCTGCGCCCGTGGTTGTTCCAGGCGTTGGGTACACTTCAATGTTCACTACTTTCATAGCGCGGGCTGTGCCGCAGCTTGTAGTTACAGTATAGTATATAGTATCTACACCAGCGGCAACGCCGGTAAGTACGCCCGCGCTGGTAATAGTAGCGCGACTGTTGCTAACGCTCCATACGCCGCCGGGAATAGAATCGGTATAGGTTGCAGTAGCAGCGGCGCACAAATTACTTACGCCGTTGATCACTCCGGCCACTGGCAGCGGATTAACCATTACGGCTACGGTTGTTATAGAGCTGTCTATGCCGTCCCAAATACGTATAGCAAAAGTGTCGGGACCTGTATATCCTGTAGCAGGGCGATAAGAATATACAGTTGGCGTAATTGTGTCGCCGGTAGAAATAGCGATATCGCTAAATCCATCGAGCGAACCGTGCGATGGCAATCTGTGTACAGACCAAACCTCTGTTTGACCCGAATCGGCATCGGCGATAGCCATCATAGCATTGATAGAAACCGACGGAGAACTTATGCAAACGCTCATGCTCTGAGCTACACCATTAACAAATACTGGTGGATTATTGGGTAATGGGCGCGCCTGAGCAGTGAAACATAATAAAAATAAACTAAACAATAATATTGTACGCATAATACCAGTTCTCTTAGTTTTTACTCGATTATTAACACTCTGTGGATAACTTATCAACCCGCTATTAGGCATAGCACGGCAAATAATTGCGAAAAGTAGTGAAAATTTTGCAAAATCCAAACTTATTAGAAAATACCCGGTTGTTTGATGCGTTTTTTACTCAGTTATCCACAACCAGCGCGTCCAATTTGTACTTTATTAAATCTCGGCATTTGCCTTTCAGGCGTGTGCTTGCCTAAACTATGTTTGGATGGAGGTTGCGCCAATAAAAATGGCGACTCATAGCCGCCATTTTTATTGATTATTCTTCGCTGTCATCGCCGGGATTCGTAGTTCTTTTTCTATCGGTTGGCCGGGCGTCTGGCACTGGTTGCGCTTCTGTGTCGTCTTCGTCTGGCACGGCATAATCTCGGAATGCCGAATGCATAGGCAGTGTAGCCTGATTGGCAGAACCTGCTGCATGGTGGCGGCTAAAATAGTAATGCACACCAAGACCGTAATAAAAATAGGACTTATAATTTATTCCCTCATAAAAGTCATAATTGCCGTATCCATAGCCATACCCGTACCCTACTTCGCCAGATATGCCAAGAGATTTTATAAAGAGCATCTCGTATCCTGCGCCAAGGTTGTAGTAAAGCGGAGGTTTTGTATCATATTTTACCTCGGCATGCATTACTCTCGCGCCCAAACCGGCAAACACATACGGATATACTATTAGTTTATCGCTTACTACGTCGTGCAAATTAAACCGGTAAAGATACCGACCGCCGATATATGGACGGCCAAAGTTACCATACGCATACGGACCAACGACTCCCTGCAACACCGAATGAGGCGTAACCGCAACCTTTAAAGAAAAAGCCGCAAATGGATTGCCGAATTGCATTCCGATACCCACTATTGGCAACTTATTGTCTTGAGCATTCGCCCCCGACATCATAAACAAAGCAACTATAATTAATAAAAACCTCTTCATTCCTATTATTTGGGTACCAATGTATAAATAATATTTTACCACTCCAACGATTTTATTCAAAATGAGTGTTGGCGCAAATAAAATCGCCTCAAAACCGCCTACACTTGCTCAAATCGTTATCAATCAACCTCGTTTTGATGACGATAAAGTTTTGCATAGCGTCCGTCCAGCGCCATCAGCTGTTCGTGAGTACCCTGCTCGGCTATAGCGCCATTATCTATTACTATTATTTGGTCGAACTGCCATGTAGTGAAAATACGGTGCGTTATTACAAAGGTGGTTTTACCCTTCAGGTATTGCTGCAAATTATTTAGTATCGTCTTTTCCGTTTGGGTATCTACTGCGCTCAGGCATTCGTCCAGCGTTACTATACTTCCTTTTTTCAGTATTGCCCGCGCCAGAGCCAGGCGTTGCTTTTGTCCGCCCGATAACATTACGCCGCGCTCGCCCACCACTGTTTCATATCCTGCAGACAATCCGGCAATATCGCGATCCAGATCGGCCATACGCGCGGCTTCCTTTACTTCGGCATCTGTAGCCTTGTCGTTGCCGAATTTTATGTTATTGAAAATGGTATCAGAAAAAAGATAGGCCTCCTGCGGCGTATAGGCTACCTGCCGCCGCAGCAATTGCAGGTCGTACCGGTTTATGTTTGCTCCGTCTATGCGCACTGTGCCTGATGTGGCGTCGTACATACGCAACAGCAAATGAGCAATGGTAGATTTACCCGAACCTGTCTTTCCTATGATTGCCACTTTCTGCCCGGCCTTTACATGCAGCGAAAAATTGCGCAATGCGGTAATGCCAGTATGCGCATAGGTAAACGTCACGTTATCGAATGCTACATCGCCAGCAACCGGCGTAGTGATAGCGTCGGGCGGAGTAGAGATATCGGGTATAGTATCCAAAAACTCATTGATGCGCTTTTGCGACGCGCTGGCCCGCTGCGTCATGCTGGCCACCATGCCTATACTCGATATCGGGAACATAAGCAGATTAATGTAGATGACAAATTGTGCAATATTACCCACCTTAATCGCTCCATGCACCACAAAATAACCGCCTATCAATATTACGCTTATCATACTCAGCCCTATAAACAGGTTCATAGCCGGAAAATAAACAGCCTCGGTGAGCGACAAATTGATAGAACTTTCGCGGTAAGCCGCCGAATTAGCATTAAAAAATCGCAACATATTCTGCTCTTGCACAAACGACTTGATAACCCTAATACCAGAATAAGATTCCTGAGCCGTAGTAGTAAGCGCCGAAAGCTGCGCCTGAATCTTTGCGCTTTTCTTATAAATGATCTTATTTACCCAAAAAATAGACAGCGCCAGTAGCGGCAGCGGCGCTATTACACAAATAGTGAGGGCCACATTCACCCGCAGCATATCTGCTATGCAAAAAACCACAAGAAACACCACAGAAGTAAAATACATTATAGAAGGCCCCGTATACATCCGCACCCTCGACACATCTTCGCTGATACGATTCATGAGGTCGCCGGTAAAATTCGCTTTGTAAAACTGCGTGTTCAGCTCCTGATATTTTTTATAAATCTCATTTTTCTGGTCGTACTCTATATGGCGGGACATTACAATTATGGTTTGCCGCATCATAAACATAAAAAAGCCGCGCAGCAGCGCCAGCCCCAGCAACCATAAGCCGCCCATAGCTACTACTTTCAATATAGCGTCATTGCTCTGCCGCTGATCTATCATAGTTTGTACTTCATCCAGCAACCGTTGTATAACATTGCCGGGCATCACTGCAAATTTGCTCGATACGGCTACGAAAAAAAGCCCAAGCAGCAATCGCCATTTATATTTAATAAAGTACTTGTTCAGCGCCCCCAGATGCGTCATAGGTTGCAAATGTCGGGGTATTTTAGGAAAACAATCGCGCATTAGAATTTATAGGCGTATGTTCCTTGTTACCCTAAAGCGGGCAAATACTACTTTTGTGTAATTGTCCTACCTTGAATTTGGGGGTAGCTTTACAGCGCACAACTTAGGCAAATGTGGAAACCGAAAATGATATTGCTGTTTGTTCTGGGTATGCTATCGTTTTGTATCAAATCGCTTCGGGCGCAGAAAACACCCCAATTATCTATTGCTCAGCTAAGGCTACCAACCTCCGAAGGGCAAGACATTAAGCTGGCAGAGCTGGCGCATAACCGAGCCACTGTGCTGATACTACTATCGCCCGAATGCCCTATTTCGCAACAATGCACTAAGGCGATAAACGAATTGTGGCAGCAATATGCCGGTAGCGGCATAGCTTTTTATGGCATAATACCCGGCGCCTATTACGATAATGCATCGATTAACACCTTCAAACAAGCCTACCATATACCTTTCCCCCTGCTTACCGATGGCAGCTTCGTCCTGACAACCGCGCTGAAGGCGCACATAACCCCAGAGGTGTTTGTGTTGCAACAAGATTATGCCATAGTATACCAGGGAGCTATAGACAATGGCTTTGTAGCGCCCGGACGAAAACGCGCCGTGGTAACCGAGCGCTACCTCGCAGACGCGCTTGGCGCGCTGACCCATAACAAGCCTATCACAACCATGCATACTAAAGCCATAGGCTGCCTAATAGAGATGAAAGATGCCGATAAGCGATGAACGCCAATACAGACGCCAGCACTACATAGCCCAATGGATGGCTATAGCGCTATTGTTTTTTTGCTATGCGCCGCACGCAAATGCTGCAAAACCAAAAATTACGTTTTATCACGACATTCAGCCGCTGCTGTTTGCCAATTGCACCAGCTGCCACCGCCCCGGCCAAAGCGCGCCTTTCCCCCTCATAACCTATAACGACGCGGTGAAGCATGCGCAAATGATGAGCAGCGTAACGCACAGCGGCTACATGCCGCCATGGAAAGCCGACACCGCATACCGGAAATTTACAGATCAACGTACACTTACGCAATCAGACATAGACCTGCTGGATCTTTGGATAGCCGGAGGCATGGAAGTTGGCGATGCAGCCGACAGTATTGCGATGCCGTTTTTCAACACTCACTCCAATCTGGGCAAACCAGATCTGACCCTGACGGCGCCCGAGATGTATACAGTAGCCGGCGACAACAAAGACACTTTCATCTATTTTGTGATGCACTACACCCTACCCTCCGACACCAATGTTTTGGCGTTCGAATTTGTGCCCGGCAATCCCCTCGCTGTGCATCACTCCAACACCTGGGTATTTCCGGAACCGTCTGAATACGACAGATTTTACAACAAGCGCCAACCCGACTTGATGACCATAGAAAACCTGCCGAGTATAGAAGACTATGTAGCGGCAGTGGTTACGCCGCAACCGCCGCCGCCGCCGCGCATGCCGGGCTATCCAGATTTCTTCCCTACCGTGATGCCGCTATACTACGATGGCTGGGTGCCGGGCGCTACAGCGCGCACATGGCCGGATGGTTTTGGCTTCCGGATGCCCGATAAAGGCGTTGTGATAATGCAAATACACTACGGCCCTACGCCGGTAGAGCGGCAAGACCAGTCGTATGTGAATATATTTTTTACCGATAAAAAGGTAGAGCGTATGATAGAGAGCTTCAACATAGGGTCGAGCGGCGGCATTGCCGAGCCAGAGCCAGAGCTGATCATACCTGCCGACTCCGTAAAAAAGTTTGAAATAACCGCCGACGTGGCTAAAGATCTATCGTACATAGCCCTCAACCCGCACATGCACTACCTGGGCCGCGAAATGAAGGCTTTTGCCATAACTCCCGAAAAAGACACCATACAACTTATATGGATAAAGAAATGGGACTTCCGCTGGCAGGAATTTTACAAACCCCTATCGCTGATAAAAATCCCGAAGGGCAGCGTTATAAAAGTGCTGGCCACCTACGACAATACGGCCGACAACCCCGACAATCAGTTTTCGCCGCCGCGCGATGTGGCTGCCGGTGCGCGAAGCGCCGATGAAATGATGAGCCTGATAGTAATGAGCGTAACCTACCGCGAGGGCGACGAACAAATAAAATTACGCGCCGATCAACCCACGGTTTCGCGCCGGCCGCCAAAGAAAAAATAGCTTTTCTGGCTCCTCAAAAAAAGTTCGATTATTTTTTTTAGAAATTTTGTGTTTTGAATATTTTTATTGCTTACCTTTGCCGTCCCAAAAAGCGGGTGTGGTGAAATTGGTAGACACGCCAGACTTAGGATCTGGTGCTGCGAGGCTTGGGGGTTCGAGTCCCTCCACCCGCACACTTTAACTTTCAGCCGGGCTCGGAAATCCGAGCTCGGCTGTTTTTTTAATCTTAAAAAATTGTAAATTATGGCTACGGTAACGCGCGAGAATATAGGTACGTTGCATGATAAGTTGACAATTAAGCTGGAAAAGGGCGACTACATGAAACCCTTTGAAGATGCATTAAAAAAATACGCCAAAACTGCCAATGTACCCGGTTTCCGTAAGGGCATGGTGCCTTCAGGCATGATCCGCAGAATGTATGGTCATTCTATATTCAACGAAGAAGTGACACGCACAGCAGGCCGCGAAATGGACAACTACCTCAGAACTGAACGTATCGCCATTTTTGCACAACCTATGTTCGTTCCTAATCCCGATCAGGCTCCATTGGATATGAACAACCCATCCGATGTAAGCATCTCTTTTGAAATAGGCGTTAAACCCGATTTCAACATCCCTGCAATAGATAATAAAGCAAAACTTCCCCGCTACAAGGTTACAGTTACCGACGAAATGGTAGACCATGAGCTGGAACTGATAAAGCGCAAATTCGGAACCATAGACGAACAAGTTGAGGTTTCTGATAAGGAAAATGTAATCTTCTCTACTTTCGAAGCTTGTAATGCAGAAGGTAATGTGCACGCTGGCGCTACCAAACTGGAAGATACCCGCGCACTGATGAACCTGCCTGCTAAACTGGGCGAGATGCTGATGGGCAAAGTTCCCGGCGATAGTCTGGTTATTACTCCTATAGATGTATGTAGCGAGGAAGAACTGGGCGGCTTTATGAAAAGCCCGCTAAAAGCAGGATCTGAAGCGGTAGGACAACACTATAAAATGACCATCACCAAAGTAGGCCGCGTAATACCAGCCGACATGGGCATGGAACTGTATGCTAAAGTGCTGCCAAACGTAGAAGTAAAAGACGAAGTAGACTTTGGCGAAAGAATACGCACAGAACTGGAACGCGAATACAACAGAATAGCCGGCGAGCGCCTGCACAACGAAATATTCGAACTTCTGGTACACAGCACAGAAATTACATTGCCTGTACCATTCCTGAAACGCTGGTTGAGAGAAGGCGGCGAAAAACCCAAATCAGCCGAAGAAGTAGAAAAAGAATTTGGCAGCTTTGAGCATCAGCTACGCTGGCAGCTTATCTCTGACAAGGTGATGATAGATAACAACATCAACGTAAGCCGCGAAGAAATAGAAAAAGACGTGAAAGGTCGCGTACTTTCTTACTTCGGCTTGGGCCCAGACGATGAAGATGAAGCGCCATGGATGGATAGCTACATGAGCAAGCTGGCCAAGGACGAAAAAATGATGGAAGAAACCTACAGACGCATTTTGTTTGCAAAACTGTTCACTTTCTTAGAGCATCAGTTCGATGTAGAAGAAGTAGCGATCGACGAAAAAGACTTCTTCAAACTGGGTAGCCCACACGAAGCGCACCACCACCACAATCATTAATAACCAATAATACATATTTCCACAGCCGCTCCGCAAGAGCGGCTGTGTTGTTAGTAGCTGGATTGTAGTGAACAACGAAAAACTCAATGCCCCACAAACAACTCCGACGCTACGCGATCTGCAAATAGCCTGCCTTTGTTGGTAAGGTTTAGTATACGGCCCGACTGCGTGAGCCACTTTTTCTCCTGAAACACATGACTGTCTTTTTCTATCGCAGCATCGTAGCCGCCGCCCCAGTCCGCTGCTACTTTATCAAGGTCTAAGCCCCACATAGTTCTTAGCGAGGTCATAATATATTCGTTCAGGTGTTCTGTGGGTTTAAGTATTTCTTCTTCGTAAAGCAGCTTACCTTTTTCCAGTATGCTCTGTGTGTATTGTATGTTGTGCGCTATATTCCAGCGGCGGGCCGTACCGTTGAACGAATGCGCCGATGGCCCAATACCCAGGTACGACAGGCCGCGCCAGTAGTTGGTGTTGTGCACTGCGTAGCTGCCCGGCAGCGCCAGATTAGATATTTCGTAGTGCTCATACCCCATAGCGGGTGCATTGTCCATCAGCAGTTCAAACTGCATAGCGGTTTGCGCTGCGTCTACCGGCGCTGCTTTGCGGGCGGTTATGGCGTGGCTCAATGCTGTTTTATCTTCTACAGTGAGCGCATATGCCGAAAAATGCTGCACACCTAGCGCTGCAACGGTAGCCATGGCGCGCTTCCACTCGGCATTGCTTAGTCCGGGTATGCCATATATGAGGTCTATACTCAGATTAGTGAAGCCCGCGTCTTGCGCTGCCTTTATGGCGTAGTCGGCCTGGCTGGCATTGTGAGCGCGTTTCATATAGGTCAGGTCCTCGTCGCGAAAAGATTGTACGCCTATACTCAACCTGCTTACCGGAGTAGATCGCAGCGACTGCAGGTAGCGTTTGTTCAGGTCGTCTGGATTGGCCTCAAGCGTGCATTCCTTCAGCGTACCTACCGGGTAATACTGATATATGGTGTCGAAAATCTTATTTATTTCGCCGGCCGACAATAGCGACGGCGTACCCCCGCCCAGGTATATTGTTTCTATCTCAGCGCCGTTCAGGTAGTCGCGTTGCATCTTAATTTCTTCCAGTAGGGCAGCCAGTAGCTCGTCTTTATACTTGAGCGATGTAGAAAAATGAAAATTACAATATACGCAAGCCTGCTTGCAAAAAGGTATATGAAGGTATATGCCGGCTTTGGCGGTAGCGCTTGTGTCGGCGGGCGTATTTTTGTTAAAATCCTGATTTTGCATGGGCGGCAAAGGTAACAGATACGCAATGGGTAAATACTGAAAAAATCTATTTAAGCTCCTAAAATCAGTGTAAAATGACACAAAAGGGCAGCGACAACGGCTATATTTGAAAATTTTAACAACTTTTCTTGGTTTTTCAATGCTTTATTCATTAATTTTATTGCTCACCTAATCAAATTGTAGCGATATGTTAATAATTAATAGGTTGATCAGAAGTAGAATTTTGGTTGTTTTACTGCTCTTATCCAGCATTTCAGTAAGCGCACAAAACACCGCTTACATCAACAATCACAAAATATTTGCCGCAGTTTTATCAGAAGCATACGGAATACCATCATCTATAATACTTGCTGTAGCTATAGTAGAGTCGGCTTCAGGCAGGGCTGCTACGGCCAAGGTATTGAATAACCATTTTGGCATAGTGGGCAAAAACGAAATTGTAAACAGCCGCGGCCATAAAAGCCGCTACAAGCAATACCAAAACGAACTATTCTCTTACATAGATTTTTGCCGCACCATTTCCAGAAAACGTTTTTACGGCAATCTGAAAGATAAAGAAGACGCCAAAGCATGGGCAAAGGCAATAAGTAAGGCTGGGTATTCCGAAGACCCCGAAATATGGGAAAAAAGAATATTGGGCGCCATTTATTCTAACGGGCTGTAATATTCCCTATTTTTGCTGACTGCCAAAAGGTCTCCACCCCGTTTATGAATTATAATAAGAATGTAGTAGTGTTCACACTTCTCACTACATTTCTTCTTTTTCTTTACTCTTACTACGCCACCATAGCGCACACCAATTTTCTTGGGCTAAACAATGTTAGTATACTTTCTGATATTGTTACGGAGCACACAGACAGCATTGCACAAACTGCTGCCGCTAAGCCCGAAGACACAACCGACAAAAAGCCCAACAAACCCACAGACAAACCACTGGCATCTACCGTAAAGGGAGCCAAAGACCTGGCGCTGTATACGCTACCCAAAACACTGGTAAATTTTAGCGCAGACACTACCCTGCCAGCCCTGCCCGACCTGATGCAAAAGATGCTGGCCATAAAGCGCAACAAAAAGGGCAAAGTGCGTATAGCTTGGTTTGGCGATAGCATGATAGAGGGCGACCTTGTGTCGCAAACCTTTCGCCGGCGTATACAACAGTACTTTGGCGCCTATGGCGTAGGCTTCGTATCGGCCACATCGGTAACAGCAGGTTTCCGCACTACGGTAGCGCACAAATGGAAAGGCGACTGGAAAGAAGAAAGCTTTAAGACTAAAGATCTAAGCGTACCCTTGTTCTTATCGGGGCACTCTTTTTTTACCGGCAATGGCGAGCTCGAATTAAAAGACCTGACCTCTAAAGACACTACCCAACCTATTGAAAAAGCCCTGCTGTGCGGACCCGCGGCAGGAGGTATGGTGAACATAGCCGTAAATGGCCAGCAACGACAATACAGGGCAGATAAACCGCTGAACAGAATAATACTGGATACAAGTGTAAACCGTAACATAAGCATTGGCATTCGCTCCGACCGGCTGCCGGTATATGGCGTTTCGTTCGAACCTCAGTCGGGCGTGGTGGTCGACAACTTCTCGTTCAGGGGCATTACCGGGCTCGAACTGGGCAAACTGGACACCAACTTTCTAAAGAGCCTCGAAAACGAAAACTTCTACGATCTGGTGATACTGGAATATGGCGCCAACCTGATGTTTCGCCCCGACGATGTAGATTATTCGTGGTATCAAAAACACATACTTCCCGTAGTGCGCAGGTTGCAGAAAGCTATGCCGCATACCGAATTTTTGATTGTGAGCACTGCCGACAGGGCATTTTTGTATGGCGACAAATGGAAATCGGCAACGGGCATAGAGAATCTGGTAAAAATACAGGCAACGCTGGCTTACAACAACGACGCTGCCTTTTACAATATGTATGCCAGCATGGGAGGCGCTGGCGCTATAGTGGGCTGGGCCGACGCAAACCCGCCGCTGGCCAACAAAGATTATATACACCCCAACCACAAAGGCGCAGAGATACTGGGCAATATGCTTTTTGACGCATTCATTAAGGACTTTCAGAAACTAAAAGGCGCTCCGGCTCCGCCTCCGCCCCCTGCGCCCAAGGCAGCCAGCCCTGCTACAACCGACAGCGAATACACCCTGACCGCCTGCAACACCATTGCCGATAAAAAGAATAACCTGGAATGGTATATAGCCGACGACAAAGATTATACCTGGGCAGAAGCCAAAGAATGGGCGGAACGCCTGCAAGTGTGCAACGGCGGCTGGAGTTTGCCATCGGTAGCGCAACTCATTGCCCTGCACAAACCGGCGCTGCGCGCGGGCAAGGGCGTTATCATCAACGGGCAGAAGTTTTACGCGCGCATGAGCCCCATATTCGGGCGCATAGGGCATAGCTCGTGGGTGTGGACCAAAGAAAATATAGATGAAGCCAATGCAAATACCGTAAACCTGAATCAAGGATTAAAAGTACTTTCCCCAAAAAAAGCTGCCGGCTACCCAATAAGAGCTTTTGCAGTGCGGAAACTCAACGCTCCAAAACCTGGTTTATAAAACATGAACTACCATCAGTTGTACAAATAATAATTTTTCTGTAAAGCATATATGCCAGATTTTAATTTAGCGGGTTTTCTGCATCAGTTTGTTTACGACGCCAGTAATCCGTTGTTATTCAATAATGGTTTTTTCGTTTACTTTTTTGCGGCATTTATTAGTCTGTACTATGCGTTCAGAAACAATAATATGGCTCGCAGCTACATTGTTTCTATTTTCTCGCTATACTTTTTTTACAAGGCCAGCGGCTACTTTGTAGGGCTGGTATTGGTAGCTGCCGTGGTCGACTATGCGCTATCTAACCTCATATACCGGCAACAAGACAAACGAAAAAAACAATGGCTGCTGGCATTGAGTATTATCATTAATCTGGGGCTGCTGTTCTACTTTAAGTACACCAATTTCTTCATTGCCTTCAGCAATCAGGCATTTAACACCGGTATCAATCCGCTGAATATCCTGCTGCCGGTGGGTATTTCATTTTACACCTTCGAGAACCTCAGCTACACCATAGATGTATATCGCGGCGAGTTTGAGCCCGAAAAAAAGTTCATCAACTATCTGCTTTTCTTGTCGTTCTTCCCAAAGCTGGTTATGGGCCCCATAGTGCGCGCCAAAGACTTTATACCGCAACTGCACAAACCCTACGAGCTAAAGCAGGAAGACTTTGCCAGAGGCTTCTACCTCATCGTATCCGGATTGTTTAAAAAACTGGTGATATCAGATTATATCACACTCAACCTTGTCAACTACATATTCGACGACCCGCTGCGGCATACCGGCCTCGAATGCCTCATGGCGCTGTTTGCCTATGCCATAGTTATTTATTGCGACTTCAGCGGCTATAGCGATGTAGCTATAGGCATAGCCAAGTGGCTGGGCATAACCATACCGCCCAACTTTCTGTCGCCGTACCAGAGCAAGACCATTACTGAGTTTTGGCGGCGGTGGCACATATCGCTCTCCAGCTGGCTAAAAGATTATCTGTATATTTTTTGGCTGGGCGGCAACCGCAAGGGGCGCATCCGCACCTATGTCAATCTGTTCATCACTATGCTGCTGGGCGGCTTGTGGCATGGCCACGAGTGGAACTTTGTGATATGGGGCGCCCTGCATGGCATAGCCCTGGCCATACACAAGCTGTGGATGGAATACGCAAAAGGATTTATAGCCAAATACGACAACAGTATAGTATACAATGCCCTTGCGCAACTACTCACCTTTCTGTTTGTATGTTTCTGCTGGATATTCTTTAAAGCCCTCACCTTCGATGCCGCTATAGGTATGATACACCAGATAGGCGCCAATTTCTCGCTATCGGTTTGGCCGGAGTTCTTCGACAATTACCACAATGTCATTTACCTCATGCTACTGGGCTACGGCCTACACCTGATACCCGACAACCTACCCGACCGCCTTATGCCCCGCATGCAAAAAGCCCCCATGGTAGCCTATGTAGTGGTGTTCTTTGTGTTTCTTGTAGTATACGCCCAGTTCAAATCGAGCGTGCCGGTAATGCCTATTTATTTGCAGTTTTAAACATCCTCCACTTTTGTTTTTCGGGAGACCGGCTTCTGGTGGTTGTCAGTCTGAAGACTGAGGATATCGAGAGCAGGTGATTGTAAGGTATTCCTGTATTTTATAAATGAGCTGACACTAATTCTTTGGTAGTGTTCATGACACTGGCATTTTTCAAATGCGAGTTAAGAGAAGAAACAAGTTTGTATGGTCGGTTAAATGCTTCTTGGGATACTTTAAAGTAAGCAGATAATGAGCGGATTATTTCTTTTGATAATGGCTTTGCACTTGCAACTTCCAATTGTTGAACA
>CAZLPE010000004.1:0-6666 GCA_964561325.1 uncultured Flavipsychrobacter sp. | reverse complement strand
AGTACTCTAGTAGATTTTATGGATTTAGTTGTTGATGAATTTAAATTAAAAGGTATGCCTGGTATTGAAGATGTTTGGGGAGGTGGAAAAGCTATTGAGGAAAGAATTATTTCTTTTGATAATCCTTTCTTGTAATTCAAAATATCAGAAACCAAACCCTTACTTACCTGCAAAATAGCTACAAGATCTTTTGCTTTCAGATTATGTTCATTCATCAGGTATTTTAACAGCGCTACGGGGTCTGCATCTGTAAAAGTGTTGTGCTCATTATCCCATTTTTCAATGAGTAAAGTAAGCAACTCTGTTTCCTCTTCTACAGATTTATTTTTAGCGCCGCTCTCCAGCAGCGATTCAAGCGCATTACAGTATTGCTCATACTGTTTTTTGGTCTTGATAATTTTATACTTTAAGGTTTCCATGTCTCAAAATTTTAAACATTCAATATACGCACACTGTATATTGCCTACGTTCCCGGCAAAGCGCCGTGTACTCAGCATGTTTATAAGTTTTGTAGTACTTTAATCTACTATCTAGCCGGTATCCCGACCGGATACCTTTATGTTCTTAGCCGGAAGATTAAGAACATCGAGACATTAAATACGTTCTGCGGAATAATATATTTATACATCCACAAGATTGTCAATCTTTAAATAATGCCTAATATACACTAATATTTCGGCTGCTATCGGTTGTAAGTCCTTCTTTTCGCGATTATATTTATTTTCAATTCCAGCCATTTCAAAATTATAAATTGACTTTGCGTTTGGGAATTTTTGCGGAAATTCTTGAGATATCTTAGTCAATATTGACCCAATTAGAAATAAATTATCGTTAACAGTTTTCTCAAACTCTGTCAATTTATTTTTTAGTTCAACAGGCAACAATGGTGACGCAATTATTTTAGTCAATTTATTCATTTCTTCTGAAAATACTTTTGAATAGTGTATTAACCCATATTCGTATATTTTCCATTTCTCAAATATTTGAGCTGGGCTTGTAATTTCAATTTCTTCTTTGGGTTTAGTTCTTTCGAAATATTCAGGAGACTGAAAATGTTTTTCTGCAAAACTCAAACTCGCAACGGCACCAATAAAATTCTTATTCAATTCTTGCAGCACATCGCTATTAATTTTTATTTTAAAAAACAGTTCTACATAATCGTTTAATAACAATTGGGCATTTGCAGAAACGATAAAGTCAATATCGAACTGACGGGCAAAATCAGTCTCCGTTTTATTCTGGAAAAAAGCGAGTATATCTTCAAATGCTTTAATCTGCATTTTGAATGTTTCTGTCTTTATTGGTGTAAAAAGTGTCTTCCGCGCCTGAATATAACTTAAAATGGTAACACTTGCGATTACTATAAAGAATAGAATTTGGAATACATCTGCTGTTGTTTTTACTATAAAAGTGATTTCATTTTTGGTCATTTTTCCGTGATAATATACATGATACAGAATATTAAAGACTAGAAATATGAGTATGGCTGGGCAACAAGCAATTAATATCGCTTTTAGCGTTTTATCTCGTGTTAAAGAATCGAATTTATTTTTCATTATATAGTATTGTATATATTAAATTTAATTAATAAAAATCAAAAATAAAAATAACTTGTTAACTTAAATATTTATGTATAAATAATAAAATAATTATTTATACATATAGAAATAACTATGCGTATTTATTCTAAACTCCATCACTTTGGAATCCTATGGCAAAATAAGCTTTTGGGCTGTAATACTTGACTTTACCGATGTTGCAAGAAAATTTACGTAATACTAAAAGTGACCGACTCACAAAAGTAGGCAATGATCCTCTAAAATTAAATCAATTGTCATATCACGCAAGAACGCAGTCGCTTTCTTTTTCTCAGCAAGTAGTTTTTCTATTAATCCTGTAATATACGGCAAGTCCTTTAGATTACCATTTGGATCGTTCCGGATAATATAAATCTGTTTATTCAATGCTTCTATGTTATCTGCTAATACACTGAAGTAATCATTGAGTTCTGCATATGACATATTTCGTGGTGTTTTCATTCTAATTGTTTTTATATTTTATAGACTCAAAAAAATCAAAAGTTGTTTGGTGACAACCGTGTAAAATTTCCCCAAAATTTCCTGCAAGCATTTGACAAATTTCTTAAACTTTGTGGCTTGAGTAACTACCAAAGACTTTTAACTCATTGCTTTGTCAGGTAATTCGATGACTTTTTATCCATCGGCCACTGTATTATAGGTGGCGAGGATACCTTTATGCCCTTATTCTTCAGGTAAATGGCTATACCTAAGTCGGTTCTTAGACAGGCGGATAATACGTATAAAGTTTACAATTCCCCAACCCTCTCTTTCGCCGCGAAAAACCTGCTTCTGGCCGTTCTTTGTCAGAGGATAAAGAAAGGTGAGCGATGTTTTGTGTTTTGATAAGTTTATACCAAGCAGGTAATGCAAAAAAGTAACTGTTTTTTATTTTTACCTGAGCTATGCACGCTACTCCACCCGTAAAAGCGGTGGCGATCCAATATACATTAACACATTTTAAAGACAACCGTGAACGATAAGTTGATAATCATGGACAACACAACAATTGCTGCGGCAGTGTTCGATCTGCGCGCAAATGATTATGCCGCGCGATTTATGGACGTAACCATGTATAGCGGCCAGCTGGATATATTGTGCGCAGAAATACCGAAAAACGGTAAAGTTCTGGATGTTGCCTGCGGCCCGGGAAATGTTGCCCGCTACCTGCTCGATCGTCGTAGCGATATGCTCCTCACCGGAATAGATCTTGCGCCGGCAATGGTTGCGCTGGCCACGGCCAACAATCCGGAAGCTAATTTTAGCGTTATGGATTGCCGAAACATAAGCGAATTGCCAGATAGGTATGACTGCGTTATCTGCTCGTTTGTAATGCCTTATCTGTCGAAAGAAGAGGCGCTACACCTGATAGCAAGTGCGGGAACGCTACTAAAATCGGGTGGACTGCTGTATATAAGTACTATGGAAGACGACTACACAAAGTCGGGACCGCAGCGATCGAGCAAGGGCGATGAACTATATATGCATTTTCACGAAGCCGACTACATAATAAAGGCAATGGCTGCAGCAGGCATGAAAATAGTAAACGAATGCCGGTATACCTATCCCGACGCCAAGGGCGGAGTGGTGGTAGATTTGTGTTTGGTGGGGCGTAAGGGTATAATATAGATTTGAGCTTTTTAAAAGCTACTTGGGGGTATTATTAATTTACGATTTTAGTTTGCAAAGTGGGCGGAAATGTACGCGGCATAGCATTGGCAAAAGGTCTGTATTAATCTTGCTTTTACCTATACGGTGCGGTCTGGAGTTGTAAAAAAGATGAGCGTATCAAATTTGCCGTTCCAAACGTTATCGGGGATTTCAATTGTATAAAATAGAGAGCCTCACCACCTCTACTTACCTTCACATTAAAAGATATAGCTGAGCGTATGCAGCTGCTCGCTTAAGCCCAGTACATACAATTATGCTGTTTTTAGGTCAGGCACAGCGCCTTTGCACCGGTTATGGCCTTCTGTAAAACTTTCAGAAATTTCGCTCATTACATTTTTGAATTATCAATTAAATTATTAACCTTTACGTTAGGGTAGATTTACGGCATTAATTCCACCCTGCTTAAACCGTCCCTATTTTTTAACAAAGCACATATATTTATGCAACCGAACCACTCTATTCAATTGCCACTCTTGGCCGCTACAGGCAGGAGCCATCCGCTGAGCGGATTATTCAGTAAACTGATTGCCGTTGCTGCGCTATGCGTTTCGCTTACGGCCAGCGCAGCCACCTCTATCACCACGCCGTTTGTATCGGGCCACTGGACATTGGCGGGCTCGCCCTACAAGGTGTATAACGATATAGGCGTAGACAATGGCGCATCGCTGGTCATAGACCCCGGTGTGCAGGTTATTTTTCAGGGACCCTATGCGCTGTATGTGCTGGGCTCTATGAACGCTGTGGGCACGCCCTCGCAACGCATTACCTTTACCATGGGCGACACTACTGGCTTTACCACCGACAGAATAGGCAACCGGGGCGGATGGCATGGTATACAGTACGAAATGTATACAGGCTCTACGCCCGATAGCTCTGCGCTGAAGTACTGCGATATTACCTATTGCAAATACGATAGCGCCGACGCCTCGCTACCGCATGTGGGTACGCTATCGGTTTCCCGTAGTCTGAAAGTGCATCATTGCAATATCGCCTATTGCAATGCCAATTTGAACTCGAGTATCAGCTTTGGCGCTTTTGGCACGTATACGCAGCCGGGCGAACTGGTAGATGTGGACTCGTGCAGCATACACGATCACAATGTGGGGGGCTTTCTTTTGTCGGTAGGTACTGTGGGCAACGGGCGCACCAGCATAAGCAACAGCACGATTTACAACAATCCACGCACGGCCAGCGTAGTGTATGTGGCACTGGCAAACATAGACCTTGTAAACAACGAGATATACAACAATGGCCACCCTACCGCAAGCGGATATGGCATTATCACCATTTTTGGCAATCATGCCTTTATTTGGGGCAATGTAATACACGACAATGTAAGCGAGATGGACGCCGTGGTGTTTTGCGCCGGCGGCTTTGTAGATATTCTCTACAACTACATTTGCAACAACCACCACGTATCGGGCACTTGCGGTCTTGCCGATGGCGGCGGGGCCATAAGCATAATGCAGAACTCGCCGGTGCCGCCAGACAGCACCTACTATGTAGTTAAGAACAATGTTATAGCCAACAACTATTCGCCGTTTCATGGGGGCGCTATAAACGTAATGACCGCCAGCGCGCTGATAGCCAACAACGATATTGTGAACAACCAGAGCGTAACCGGCGCGGCTATTTTTCTGAATAGCATAACCCCTTCCAACAATGTAAAAATCAAAAACAATCTATTTTACGGCAACCGGGAAGATACCGGCACCATGTATACCTCGCCCGATATTCAAGGCCGGTTTACGGCAACGGTGTCTTACGAGCACAACTGGTCGCTACACAACGCTACGTTCAATCTGGCATCGCTGGTGGCTGCCGGAGGGGTAACTATTGTGGGCGATACCACAACCAATATTTTGGGTTCTAATCCACGTTTGATACTGCCTACCACAACATCGAGCTATACAGAAAGCGCCCTGACTGCCAACTTTGCTCTTACGCCACTATCGGGCTGTATAGATCAGGGCGACTCTACAGGCGCACAGGTGGGCATCATAGATATGCTTGGCCTGCCGCGTATACAGAATCTGATAGTAGATATAGGCGCCTACGAGTATAGCTCGTTTTACTATCCGCTTGCCGCGCCAGCCATTACTAAGCCTGCCGCCAGGGTAGATATTTACCCCAATCCGGCATCTACAGTAGTAAACATAGGTAGCGACGATATAATAACAACAGTAGAAGTAACCAATATACTGGGCGCAACCATATACAAAGCCGAGTGCAACAGCCGCCACACACAAATAGATGTAGCTGGTTTTGCAGCGGGTACGTACATGATTAGAGTAAACGGCGCTCAGGCTTACAAATTTGTTAAGCAATAAATACCGCCAATACGCTACCAATGCTACATGCCGCAGAATTTGGTCTGCGGCATGTAGCATTTGTGATTTATAGCCTTGCACTGGCTCGCGCACTGGCGCAGCGTGCAGCTTGGTATATTGTTGGGTGTATAGCCAGGCTCGCATAACTATGCTGCCCTATGCCTCCAACATTCGTACTATCTCGTAATTGCGGTAGCGTATCAATTGCCGCTGGCTTGTTTTTGGGTCAGTAGTTGCGCAAGGTAGTCGAGCGTCATGGTGAAGCCGCCCTGGAAGCCCATTTCAATCATCTTTTCCATACGCTCAAGCGATTCGTTGGTGATAACTATGGCCACTTTTGTTATTCCATCCGTTTCGCTAAAACTCAGGTCCCAATCGGAGCCCGGCAAGTCGGCATTTTCGTCTTTGTCGGCAAAGGCGCTCATCATTTTAAAGTTTGTTTTTGGGCTGATAGATGTATAATCTTGCACAGACCAAAACTCCTGACCTTCTGGACTTACCATGGCGTAAAACCTGCGTCCGCCTACCTTGAAATCCATATATTTTGATTTTGAGGCCCAGGGTTTGGGCGCCCACCACTGGTCGAGGAGCTCTTGAGTAGTAAAAGCATCCCACACAAGGGAAAGACCGGCATTAAACTCTCTGGTTACGAATACCGATCTGGTAGATTTGTCTACGATGAAATCGAATAGTAGGTTGTTCATTGTTGTTCTTTTTTGATAGTTGATAATAAATTGTCGAGTTGATTGAATCGGCTTTCCCAGATTTTGCGAAACTGTTCTATCCAAACATCTATTTCTTTCATTTTGTTTATTTCCAGTTGGTAGTATATTTCTCTACCTTTTTGTTGGCTGGTTATCAGGCCGCACTCTTGTAAGATTTGAATGTGTTTAGACACCGTTTGTCTTGTTGAGTCAAATTTGTCGGCAATGGCATTGGGCGTCATAGCCTGAGTAGCCAGCAAGCAGACAATAGCCCTGCGCGTAGGGTCGGCAATAGCCTGAAATATATCTCGTCTCATTTATTGAATTACCATTATGCAGTCGATTGACTGCAAATATAATGCAGTTAATTGACTGCGCAAGTGT